>PBWW01000054.1 GCA_002728275.1 Candidatus Heimdallarchaeota archaeon | reverse complement strand
AAGAAGCCAGCAAAGAAAGCAGCAAAGAAAGCAGCAAAGAAAGCAGCAAAGAAAGCAGCAAAGAAAGCAGCAAAGAAATAATTATCAATTCATATATTCTTTATATCATATAACTTATTATAGCATAAACTATGTTCTCATTTGGCAAGAATACAATATTAAGATAAAAAATTTAATATAAATCATATCTTCATCATATTATGAATGAAGAAGAAACTTCAGCTAAATTCACTGATATCATAGAATTTAAACCTGAATTAATTCAAGTAATTCATGATACTGAAACTTCAAAACTAATCATTGATGATTTATACCTTCCAATTTTAAAGGCACTTAGAAAGGGTCCAATGACTGTGAAAGAGATTGAAAAAGAATATAATAAAATTGCAAACTATCCTAAATCAGATAAAACACTATATCGATATTTAAAAACATTACAAGATGCAAATTTAGTTAAAACTGCTGGTCAAAGAGTGATTTTGGGAAAAACCGCTACAGAGAAACTATTTTCAAGAACCGCATATGCATTTCACTTAGTTAACGAACAAATAGATTTTTGGCAAACAAGTGATGGGATTAAATTAACTAAAACCTTAGGAACAATCTTGCAACCCCTTATTCCGAATAAAAAAGTCAATATTGAAAAATTGGGTCAATTTATTGAAAAATTAAGTTCAGAGAGAATTAATATGTTGGAGCAAATGTTTTCAAGTTCAGACCCCTCCCTAATCGAGGGAATTAGTAATTATAATTGGCAAAGATTTACTTTATTTTATAATTTAGGTGGTTTATTTGGATTACTTTTAACAGATCCAAATAAGGTGACTGATTTAACTAAGTGTTTCGAATAAATTATTTACAAGAAGATATGATAAAATTCCTAGCAATAAAATTCTCAATAATAGTCTCTTAAAACTTTTAATCAAATCATCATTATTACTATTTTTTATAATTTTTATACAGATATAAATCGTGATTGAATGAAGAACTCCAAATATTAATTTCAATAAATTACTACTATTTTCATCAAATATAATTGGGATACTAAATAAGATCCCTATTACAATTAAAACAGAACCTACTACTGCTCCANCCTTTCTACCNTATAATACTGGTATTGATTTTATATTAAACTCTTTATCTCCTTCAATATCGTAAATATCNTTGAAAATTTCTCTACCCCAAATTACAAAAAANGTATATCCTCCTATATTTATCGAAAGNATAGTCAAACCTCCATTNACAATAATATCTGCATAAATGAATAGNGCCGAGACNACGTAACCTATCACAAAATTCCCAAATAATCCCGATTTTTTTAATCTATAATTGTAAATATCTAAAATACTCATGTTTAAAATTGCCCAGAAGCATGAAAATGGAAATATATCTAAAGATATATCGATTAAGACACCTGAAGTTANAGCAGCTAGTCCTAAGATCAAAAAAAATATTTTCCCATTAATTAGAGATATTTTACCCGATGCCAAAGGCCTATGTGGTGCATTAATTTTATCTAAGTCATAATCTACAAGATCATTATGAACCATNGAGTGAGCAGTCACAAAAAATGCTGCAGTTGCTATTGGTATGAATACNATTAAATTAAAATTTACTAAATTCTCTCCTAATGCTAAATATACTGCTAACACTACTGCAAATGCAGCTGTAGTACAATTAAGTGGTCTTATCAACCAAAAATAGTTTGAAAATTGAATTCTATTGAATGATCTAAAAATCACTATACATAATATCTTACTTAATTTTTATAACTTATTCTGTTCAATTATTAAAAATAGATATTTTAGAATAAATACATACAAATGATATTTTGCAATATATAAATTATATATGTTTAAATTTGTAAATTTTAGATTGTCCTATTTTTTACTCTTTTTTATTTCATTTTCATTATATATGTTAAATACCTTAAATCAATTAAATGCCTCATATTTGATAATTTTCCCCCACATACTTTTTTTCATATATATTAATATCGCAGGTTTATATTGTTCTTTAATAATACAAAACATATCTCCACAGCACATCAATTTTAAATTCATTATAACACAATTTTTATTATCATTATTCCCNGTCTTACTATTATATCATTGGATATATATTTTAAAATCTTATNTAGTCAATTTNAAAGAAGANAAATTTATCATCTATGGGATCATGTTAATTCAAGTGGTTCTCCTTTTCCTTAGTATTTTCTATATTTTCATTATTCTTACTACAATAATATCTGAAAACAATTTAACTATACTTTCAATCTCATGGATTTCGTTTATAGGTTATCTCGGTGTATTAATCGGCTATGTTAGTTACCCAAAAATAGTCCAAGAAGACTCCACAAACCTCATCATTCTTTTCATAAACAATCAAATTTTTGATATAACTAATAGGGGCAAAATATTTTTAATATTTGTAATTATTTTCTCCTCTTTAGTATTCATAAGTTTGATAATTAACTTAAATCCACTTTTTATTACCATATGACCTAAATATTTTATTATTGTATCTCTCTACTATACATAATGGCTTTTACATTTAACAATTCATCATTATTACAATCATCAATCACTATAATTCGAAATAAAGATACCCCCCCAATAAAATTTAGAAATCATTTAAGAAAAATTGGAAGGTATTTAATTTATGAAGCATCTAAAAATTTCGAAATGATTGATGTTGAAGTTACAACTCCTATCACTAACACTACCGGACGTATGATAAAAAATGACGTAGTTATAATTAGCATCCTTAGAGCAGCACTGCCAATGGTTGACTCTATTTTTGATGAGTTTGATAATGCTTCATTAGGAGTGATCAGTGCATCAAGAGGTCCCATGATTGATGNAGAAGGTAGAAAATTTTCTATCAATATGGATTATCAAAAAATCCCTNATTTAGAAAATAAAATTGCTATAATTGTTGATCCAATGCTTGCCACNGCTAGTACCATTGAGTATATACTTGAAAACATAATTAAGTCAAAGCCAAAACAAATTTTTCTTTTATCCGCAATTGCGTCTCAATATGGGGTTGATCTTATTGAAAATAAGTTTCCACAAGTAAAAGTATATTGTGGAGTCATTGATAAAGAACTTAATAATAAAGGATATATTGTCCCTGGGTTAGGAGATGCAGGAGATCGAGCTTGTAATACTTCTCATTAAAATTTATAATGCTCTAAATACTTCTACACGTTTAGCTCTTGGCCTATTCATGACTGCTTTAGTNTCACATTCTGGGCATGCTAATCTTAAATCAACCTTTTTAGATGTTTTAGAAGCCATTTTAGTCTGTGTTACCGCTTTTTTAGAATATCTTCCTAAATTTCCATGTCCTCTTCTTCTATGTTTTTCTCTTCTATGAGACCAATTTAGTCCTCCACTTCTTCTTCCACCTTTCTCTTGTTTCACTTTATGTTCTCGATGTTTTTTACATCTTTTACAATAAGCAAATATTTTATCGGGAATTCTCATTNTACTCTAATCAACTAAAATGTAGATATTTATTAAAGGATTTGATATAATTCAAACAGTTTCAATTAATTATTCTATATGATTAATTTAATAATGTTTAAGTGTCTGTAATAATAAGAGCGTAATATGAGTAGAGTATTAGGTTTAAAAGAAAATTTTAATCAATTGAAATCAGAATGGACCAAATTAGATGATAACATTAAATTCTTTGATTTATTATCCGTCGGCCTTATTCTATTATTCGGTTTTGGTTTTATTTTAGTTAATTTGCTTAACATTACAATGAATGTAACAAATGCTGCNTTACTAATTTTTCCATTAATATTATCNGGTTATATATACGTGTTAAGAACCAAATTAGAAGATAATGAAGTGGATAATCAAACTGCAATCAAAGAATTTTATACATTAACAGGGATCACTATTTTCCTAATAGTATTGACATTTATTTACTCATTAATTATTGCAATTACTCTTAATTAATATAAAAAATATAATATTTTTCACCGATCACCTATCTCAGTTTTTAATTATCCTAACCAATATATGAATTTATAATGATTTGTGCTGTACTATACGCAGAGTCTTTTTCATTGTTAGATCAACAATTACAAGCAGCATTAAATCAAGGATCTGAAATTATTGAAATAAGATTAGATGCAATATCAAATCTTAATGTCGAGCATTTATCAAATTTAATCAAGAAATACCACGATACCGACATAATATTAACTTTGAGATCAGAATGGAAATCCACCGAAATTGATCCTCCAATTGAAGGCCGTCAATCACTTCTTAAAAAAATAATAAAATTAAAACCTAAATTTTTAGATTTAGAATTTCCATTAGATATGCATCTAATTTCATCACTTCCTTCTGAAACAACCCCTGTCATAACTGCTTTAGATTTTGAAGGAATGGCAAAAATCGCGTTAGACCCCTTGTTAGATTTAGTATTAAAAATTAATAGAAAATTAATTGTAAAAATTGCGGCCACGCCTAATACAGTTAATGATTTGCAACAAATCTGGAGATGGTCAAAAATTTTGAAAAAGAATAAGTTAGATTATGTAGTTCTTGGTATGGGTCAATTAGGCCAAATTACAAGAGTTAAGTATAAAGAATTAGGGAATGTATGGACATATGGTCGTTTTGATAAAAAAGAAGGGGAACCTTTCTTGCCAGGAATGCTCTTTATTGAAGAATTGATGAAATCCAATCCTATTTCATCATATCATTTAGCAAACATAGGTGACATCTCCGAAAATGATGCCTTAAGAACAATTTACTCAGAACTTTTCAAAGTATCAAAAATAGATGGCATATTCATGAATTTGCCAATTCAAACTTCGCCTGAATTAGACCAAATGATGTTATGGTTTGAAGATGGTTTATTAGATGGTATCAATATAACAAAACCTTGGCAAGTTGATATTTTAGATAAAATCTCTATTAAAGATCCCTCTGCAGATATTATGGGTGCAGCTAATTGTATTACATATACCAAAGATGGTTTGAAAGCATATAACACACAGATAGAAGGATTGAAACGCTCATTAGAACCATTTTCATTAAAGCGAATAAAACGAGTTTATATCGATGGAACCGAAAGAATTGCAAAAGCAGTTGTAGAAGTTTTAAAAGATAAAGTAGAAACCATAGTTATCCGAGATGAATTATTTTCCTCAGGTAATGATTTAGTAGATCATTATGACTCTCTAATGTCTTCTGTTGACTCATACAGTGATAATTATGATTTGATAGTTAATTGTAATAAACCTGTAAAAGGATTTGAAAATGTGGTAATGCTTCCAAGGTCCATTTTGGAAAATGCAAAACTTATTTTTGATCCAATGTCAAAATTAAATATTAAGTCCCCCCTCAAAAAATTCGCAGAAAAAAATTCAATCAGATATATAGGTGGGTACCAGTTTTTTTTCAATACCGCATTAGCCAATTTTGAATTATGGACAAAAAGATCTATTCCAAACTCTTCAATAAATTCAGACTTATTTGATCCATTTGATGATGAAATTGATTTTGGATTTATGTTAAACTACTAATTAATTTATACATAATTGAATCATTCTCTATTCTACTTACACCAATTTTAAAACACAATAAAATCAGTAGAATATATGAATAATGATCAAATCATAGGTTTAATTATGTCATTTTTAGCGCTTTTAGGAATTTTGTTAGAATTCTTTTTCTTGATTATTCAACCTTTAGCCGACTCTAGTATTTTGTCAAGTTTACCAAGCTCTCAATACTGGGCATTAGCAATTCCCTTATTTTTAGGAGTTTTAGGAGTACTATCAATTATATTATGGATTGGTATGACTATGTACCGCACTCCTCCACCAGAAGCATGGGACTTTGAAGACTTTGAAGACTCAAATACAGAAGAAAATTAATATTATTTACTTATTTTATTAATCGTTGTCAGTTAATAACCCTCTCGAGATCAGTAATTTAAACTCTTCAAATCCTAATTTCTCACCGGATTGGTATCTTTCCAAGACATCTTCAGCTTTTGTTTCTAATTCCTCTTCCTCTTTAGCGGCTTCCTCAGCTTTTCTCTTTTTCCTTTCTGCAGCAGTTTCTTGACCTAATTCTTTTCTTATTCTATCAGCTTCAGCAGAAATTCTATTTATTTCTTTTCTTAAATTTGTAATTTCTTTCGAAATTTTAATAATTTCTTGATGATGACTATCTGCTTCTCCTCTTATAGTTCTTGCCTCTTTTATGCTCGCTATCATTTCGTCATGATGGTTTTGACTAATGATTGCTAATTTTTGTACTTCTTTATGATGTGAAAGTGCTTCACCTCTTAATTGTCTCAATGTTTTTCTATTTTTCCTTAAAGCATCTCTAACTTCATCTGCCACTTCTACCTCATCTAATTTTAAAGATAGTTTTTCGATTCTTTCAATTAATTCTCGTTCTTCCTGTGGTTTTAAATTTCCAGTAGTTTGTATTTTCATTTCTAAATCTCTG
Source organism: Candidatus Heimdallarchaeota archaeon (assembly GCA_002728275.1). Lineage (GTDB taxonomy): Archaea > Asgardarchaeota > Heimdallarchaeia > Heimdallarchaeales > Kariarchaeaceae > Kariarchaeum > Kariarchaeum pelagium. Next base: position 9,246 of record PBWW01000054.1, on the reverse strand, counting down.
ATTTGTTTAGATAGTTTTACTCTTTTACCAAAATCTTTAGGACTAATACCTTTCTCCTTCATAGAGTCTTCAATTTTTTCTAATTCCCCAAATGCTTTGTCTGCATCTTCTTTCCTCAGATCTCTCAACGCTTTATTTAATTTTACATCTTCATTAATCGCATCTCTTTTTTCTCTTGCTTCTTTAGCCTTTGAAAAAAGCTCTTTTACATTTTGATTTTTATTATCTCTATCATTTCTTAATTTATTTCTTGATTTTTCTATATCTCTTACCTCAGTTATCAAGTCTTTTCTATAGTCTCTAAGTTTGTTAAGCCCCTCACTTCCGGGTAAATTTTGTACTTCTTTAAGAATTTCCTCTGCCTTTTTACTTATTTCTAATAATTCTTCAGCCAGATTTATTCCACCTATAAATTCATGCAGTCTTCCTTATATCAAAAAAAGACATCATATAATCTATCATAAAATTGCGTTATTATAAAACAGTCGTTAGTTTCGGTGTTTTTTACATAGTGTTTCATTTATTCTATTTTACTATAATTATTTTATTTCAGATTTAAGGAGAAAGTCTATTGACTGTTCTAGGGAATAGTGTTACATCTCTAACATTGTCTAATCCTAGTAACCACTGTATAAGTCTTTCTAATCCTAATCCAAAACCAGAATGCGGAACTGATCCATATTTTCTCAAATCCATATACCAATAATAATCATCATAATTTAATGGCGGATCCATTTTCTTCATTCTTTCCATCATTGAATTTAGATCAGTTTCTCTCTCACCCGATCCCACTAATTCACCACAAATCGGAAAAATAAAATCCGCTGAATTAGTAATTTTGTCATTTTCATCATTAATTTTATGATAAAAAGGTTTCATGAAGGTAGGAAAATGTTCTAAAATAATTGGTTCATCGAAATATTCTACAAGTTGCCTTTCAGGTGCATCACTAATATCTTCTCCAAACGGTACCTCAATATTAAATTCAGATTTTAATAAATCAATAGCTGCACTATAACTTATCCTTTTAAACGGCTTATTTGGTACTTTTAATTCTCTATTCCATAATCGCAAGATATCTTTATCATTTTCATTTACTTTATCAGCAATATAAATAATCATATCCTCGATAAAATCTTTAAGATATTCAAAATTTGCAAAACTAAATTCTGCCTCAACATGTCTATATTCCGTTAAATGCCTTTTTGTCCTACTTTTTTCTGCTCTATAAGAAGGTAAAATACAAAATACATCACGTAATGAATAAATGGCTGCCTCTAGATACAATTGAGACGATTGAGTCAAATATGCAGTATTATCAAAATATTTCAATTCAAATACTTCAGATCCTCCTTCAGCTTGAGCTTCCGTAATTAATGGTGGAAATACTTCTTCCAAACCTCTTTCGTAAAAAAAATCTCTTAAATATTTTAGAACATGGCTTGCTAACCTCAATACCGATGAAGACTTAGGTCCCCTTAATACAATATGCCTTTTTGATAATTTTACATCAACTGAGCTTTCATGATTTACTTCAGAGTCATATGTTTCAGCGCTTGGATGAATTATTTTGAGTGTAATAATTTTTAACTCATAACCATTTGGAGCCCTAATATCTTCATTAATTTTCCCAATAATTTCTAAACTTGCTCCTCGATATATTTCTTCTATTAAATCAAAATTGTCTTCTAATTCATTCCTTTTAGCAATTGCCTGAATTTCGGCTGTACCATCATATAGTGATAAAAATGCCAAATTTTTACCTTGTTTTCTAATGTTTAATACCCATGTATATAATTTAATTATTTTATCTTTAAATTCATCCACTTGGTTTAACTTAATATCATCGTAATCATTTGCTGTCATATTTCTATATCTACACATCATATGGTATATTAAATATATTTGTATACAAATTAATAGAATGATTTCTCTCCTTTCATCATATACCATTTTATTTATTTAGGATTTTATTAATAATATATTATGTCTAATGCCGAAAAAGTACAATCCTTAAATCCAATAATGGTTATAATTTGGGTAACAAATTTTTTAATTTTTTATTGGGATTGGTCAAATGATGGGATTGTTAGTTGGAGTATCCCCATAATAGGCTCTGTTTTGATTGTTCAAATTTATATGGTTTGGAAAACAAATTATGACGAAATGATGGAAGATGACCGAGTTGTACAAGTAAATGCATTAGGGGGCCCCACGAATCGCCCTGATATTGTTCCAGGAACTAACAATCTGAGTGATTTTTACAATATGGAAAAAAATAAAATTGACTCAAATAATGAAGAAAAAGTTTATTTAAATCAACCAAAGTTTAAAGATTAAACATTATAACCCAATATATAATAATGTAACTTGAATCAAATTCAAGATCAACAACATGAGTTGAATATTATGAATGATTATTTTTTTACTGAAGAACATGGGCTCATAAGAGATTTGGTAAGTGACTTTGCTAATACTAAGCTTTCTCCTCTTACAACTAAAATGGATAAAGAAGATTATTTTCCAATTGAATTATTTTATGAATTAGGTAAGTTAGGTTTCCTTGCACCTACTGTAAGTTTGGATGATGGAGGTTCTGGTTTTGATTATATCGCTCAATCGATCATATTAGAAGAATTAGCAAAAATATCTCCTGCTTTTGCACTTTCTATAGGTGCTCATTCAAATTTAATGTTGGATAATTTTTACAGAAATTCCAATGATGTTCAAAAGGAAAAATATTTAGATAAATTGATTACTGGTCAAATCATAGGTGCATTATCTATCACTGAGCCAGATACAGGTTCAGATGCCTTAGGTATGAAAACTTTTGCTAAACAACAAGATGATTATTTTTACATAACAGGATCTAAAACATATATTACGAATGCTCCTATTGCCAATGTATCAATTGTTTATGCTAAGACAAAGGACGAAAATAAAAATTATCATATTTCCGCATTTTTAGTCGATCTTTCCTTACCTGGCGTAACCAAAGGAAATCCAATGTCAAAAATGGGTATGCGAGGTTCACTCACAGGAGAATTATTTTTTGATAATGTAAAAGTACATAAATCTGACATACTAGGTGAGTTACACCAAGGTAAAGAAATTTTAATGTCTGGATTGTCAATTGAAAGAGCTGTCTTAGCATCAATCTCATTGGGTATTTCCAAAACTTCATTAAAAATTGCTTTGGAATATTCTAAAGAAAGAATTCAATTTGGTAAACCAATCTCTAAATTTCAAATGATTCAAGATAAGTTGGCAACCATGTACACTGAAACCAAAGCATCGCATTTATTAGTTTATTGGGCATTATCTGAAATACAAAATGATCATAAAAAAAATAAAGAAGCAGCAGCATCAATTCTATTTGCAGCTGAAAAATCGACTAAGCATTCATTGGAAGCTATTCAAATTCTNGGAGGCGCAGGNTATATGACTGAATATCAAATAGAAAGGTTCATGCGAGATGCAAAATTATTAGAAATTGGTGCAGGTACCACCGAAATACGAAAACTAATTATCGCTAAGGATTTGATTAATTAGTTATCGATATGGTTTTCTTAATTTTTTACCAACCATTTTGAATTATTACCNACTTTTCATAAATCATTAAATTATAAATAATGATATGGAACTATCTGTTATACTTTTTATTATCGTCATAGGTTTTCTAACTGGGATTTTAGCGAGTTTAATAGGTATCGGGGGTGGATTAATTATCGTACCTTCAATGATATTTTTTTTTGATTTACTACCAAGTCAAGCAACATTAATTAGTTCATTTGTAATAATATTCATNTCATTTTCNAGCTCATATAAAAATTATAAATTAAAACGTATTGATTATAAAACCGCTTTCATATTTTTTTTAATTTGTATCCCCGGATCTATTTTAGGTGGACTTACTTCAGAAATTATTAATCCGCAGTTTTTGAAATTCATATTTGGCATAACATTAATAATTTATTCAATAAGAGGTTTCTACAAATCTATTAAAAGTATAAAATCACATCAAAATANTATAATCTCTAATGTAAATAGTTCTGATAAATTAGNTCAAACAAATAACTCATCTGAANATATTAATAATCGTTATATTGTTGACTCTGATAAAACAGAATATCTATATAATGTTAAATTTGGTCCTGAAATGATTATTATATTTATAGGNGGATATTTAGCAGGTTTATTAGGATTAGGTGGGGGNATTATATTNGTCCCCTTATTATATAGTTTTCTTGGTTTACCTTTCATTATTGTTGTCGCCACGAGTATGTTTGTAATTTTCCTTAATAGTATTATCGTGGTCGCTTCAAGAATANTATTTCAAATTATTAACTCTGGGTTAGATTACTCNATTTTGTTGGATTATGGTTTANCTTTATCAATTGCATCCACCATAGGTGCTTATTTTGGCTCNTCATTAACAAAAAAAATAGGTCAAAACTATTTATCAATTATATTTTGGTCAATCGCAATATTCGCATCTTTTAGAATGATGATTTAATTTCTTAATAAATCCAGATATTCTCAAAATATAAGAATTACATCTCAAATTATCTGATTATTAAAGTGAATAGACTCTTAGCTCTTAGAAGTAATTTTTATATCATTTATATTTTAATGAAATTAGATTAACAAATGGCAATCTCAAATCAAGATAATATATTAAATTCTAATCTAAAAGAATTAATTGATCTATTAAAACCATATATCAAGTCTCATAAATATTGGTTTGTATTTCTTAATATTATCGCTATTGTCGCAGCAATCGCTCAAACCATGTTTCCCTTAATTATNGGTGATGCAATAGATAATGCTTTCTCAGATCTCGATTTAATTACATTACAATCTACTTTTTTTATCTTAATTGGTCTTGTATTATTAGATTTATTAGCTCAATTTGGAGCTCGATACATAGGTTTGAATTTTGCTCAACGAATAATATTTGACATCCGTCAAAATATATTCATAAAATTACAAAATCAAGAATTAGATTTTTACTCAAAAGAAACTACAGGTCAAATTATGGCTAAAACAATGGAGGAAGTTTATTCACTACGAGATATTTTGACTTGGGGATATCGTATGACTATCTTGATGATATTTTTATTTTTAGGTGCAATTTCTTCAATGATAACTTTAGGTATCTCNGAAATTCCAAATAATAATTTTGGACCTTTCTATTTGGCTTTAGCATTTTTTGTAATCCCTGTTATAATTTTTATCACTATCTCNAAAACATCTGCAAATAATCGTTTAGTTTTTTATAATGCACGGTTCAAATTTGGAGAGATGAGTGAAGCCATGGCCGAGAATTTATCCGGAATTCATACCGTGAAATCATTTGGTAGTGAAAATGAGCAAATTGAAATTTTTAATGAAAAAAATCATGAATTTTATGATGCCGCACTCAAAGGTGCTCAAGTAAGAGGTTTGTTGCAACCTGGTGTCATATTCATAATTGGATTAGCCATCGTCTTTTTAGTTTTCATCGGGGGATATTTAGTTTCTATAGAATCAATAACTCCAGGAACATTCATAACATTCATGTTGTTATCTTTACAGATTGCTTTACCCGGTCGTTTCATAGGATGGGTTGGTATAATTACTCAAGATGCAAACTCTGCTGCAATTCGATTAAATGAAATTTTTAAATCTACAATATCCGTNAATGATTATCCTAACGCAAAANCATATGATAACGTAGATGGAAAAATTCAATTTTCAAATGTCACTTTTTCTTATGATAATAATAGCATAGCATTGAATGATATTAATCTTAAAATTGCTAAGGGTGAAAATATCGTATTATTAGGTCAAACTGGCTCTGGAAAATCAAGCTTGGTGAATTTAATACCAAGATTCTTTGATCCTATCAGTGGCCAAGTATTAATTGATAATATTGATATCAAAGACTTTACATTAAATTCGCTAAGACGCAATATTGGTGTTGTGCATCAAGATGCTTTTCTTTTTACAATGTCTATTCATGATAACATTGCATTTGGTAAACCAAATGCAAGCAGAGAGGAAGTAATTATCTCTGCAAAAGCTGCTCAAATTCATGAATATATAATGACATTAGATCATGGTTATGATACCATCGTTGGTGAAAGAGGTGTTACCCTATCTGGAGGGCAAAGACAAAGAGTCACTATTGCTAGAGTACTTCTTAAGAACCCAAAAATTTTAATTTTCGATGACAGTGTTTCAGCAGTCGATCCAAAAACAGAAAAATTAATCATGGAAAATTTAAAAAATGTATCATCTAATAGGACGACAATCATTATTTCACAAAGAGCATCTTCACTTAAATTTGCGGATCGTATTGTAGTTTTAGATGGTGGTACCATTAAACAAATAGGATCCCACTCAGAGTTAATTACCGTTGAGGGAATATATAAAGAATTCATCAAAGCAGTAAATGAACAAGTCAAATTCATGGATTGGAGTGATAATGATGAACAAAAAAACCTTTCAAAAATTATACCGGAGGAGTCCAAATGACAGCAATACATACTGATGCGGAAAAAGAGCTGAAACGAGGTTCTTTTGGATATACAGACATGCAACTATACAAATTTATGTTTGCATATGTAAAACCATATCTTAAAGAGTTATCTATAATTTTGATTTTGATGATATCTTTTTCAATTTCAACTGCATTAGGTCCCGTAATCATTCAAACTACAATAGACCGATTCAGCTCAGAAGAAAGTTTGTTATTTGGTAATGATTTTATTGACTCTATTTTTCTATCTCTCTCACAAAGTTTACAAAATTCTTTTAATGTTAGTCTAATCTGGTCGGAAGTTATCATTTTAGGTATAAGTTACCTCTTATTGCAATGTTTAATTTTTTATCTTTCTTATAAAAGAATAATTATGGTTACTGAGGTGGGTATGAAAGCAGAATTAACAATTAGATTAGAACTTTTCTCACATTTACAAGAATTAGACATGTCATATCATGATAAAAATGAGGTAGGTAGGATCATGAGTAGATTAACGGGTGATGTCAACGCAATAAGAGAAATGATTGGAGGACAAGTTGTCAATAATTTCGCTAATTTCTTAACTGTGATCACTATTTTATACTTTATATTACGTTATGATCCTGTATTAACTCTTGTTCCATTAAGCTTAATCCCAATAGTTATTTTCATTGGTTTATTGTCCAAAAAGTTTGCAAGACCACGCAGAAAAGAAACACGACGAACAAATTCTATCATGATGGCAAATATTGGGGAAGCAATTGCTGGTATAAAAGTTACAAAAGGAGCAAATAGAGAATCAGAAAATGTAAAAATATTTCGTGATTTAAATAATCAGAATTTTAATGCCTCAGTGCGTGCTGACTCGATGAATGCAATATTTTTTCCATTAATGTTAGCAATGCAAACTTTAGGTGTTGCATTAATTTTCTATGTCGGGGGTCTAAGAGTCATATCTGGTGCGATAACCATTGGGACATTAACTGCTTTCCTTTTTTATAATTCAATATTATTCCGCCCTGTTGTATTGTTAGGTCAATTTTATCAACAATTGCAAGATGCATTAACAGGTGCAGAACGAGCATTAGCATTATTCGATACAAAAACCAAAATTCCGATTCAACCCGAATCCCCTCAGTTACCTTTAATCAAAGGTGAAGTAATATTCGATCATATATATTTTGAATATGAAAAAAATCAACCAATATATGATAAGTTTTCATTATATGTTCCAGCAGGTAAAACTATAGCACTTGTGGGTAAAACAGGAGCAGGTAAATCTACAATTATTAATCTATTATCACGAATGTATGATTTCCAAGACGGGGAATTATTAATTGACAACCACAACATCAAAGATATGAATCTAAATAGTTTCAGATCACAAATCGCTGTTGTTCCTCAAGATTTCTTCTTATTTTCTAATTCAATAAAATTGAATTTGAAGCTAGGTAACCCACGTGCTACCGAAGAAGAAATGTGGAATGCTTTGGATATGGTTGGGTTGAAATCTTTTGTAAAAAATATGAGTGATGGCTTAGATACAAAATTGCAAGAAAGAGGTGGGCGTTTATCTGTTGGTCAGCGTCAACTTTTAGTTTTTGCGGCAGTGCTTTTAGCCGATCCTCGAATTTTGATTTTAGATGAAGCTACCTCCTCTATTGATGTATTTTCAGAACTTAAAATTCAAAAATCTATTCAGTTACTATTAAAAAATAGAACTTCTTTCATCATCGCACACAGGTTGTCAACAATAAGAAATGCAGATACTATCATAGTGATAGATGATGGTCAAATAATTGAACAAGGCACACATGATGAATTAATTTCCCAAAAAGGGGATTATTATGACTTAGTAAAAAATCAAATAGAGTTATCAAGTATTAATCGTTAATACTTGTAGACGTTCTTATATTTAGCTTCTTCACTTAGACCATTTTTAAAGTTGGCTAATACTTTTTTATTTCTTTTCTTTCCAAATCTTCTGACAATATATCCACTAATTTTTACATTATTCATCTCATAATATATTTTTTGTCCTATTAACATTTCAGCTTCATATTCATCAATAATGTCTACTATCATCTGTCGATCATTAACATTTCTTCTTGATCTTCTTTTAGAGCTAAACCTACCTAACAGAGTATCTCTTTTAATTTCAACTCTTGGTTCTTCTTTTCCTTTTTTAGAAGAATAAATTTTAGGTTTATCACTTACATTTGAACTAATTAATTCTTTAGCTTTATAGTAATCAACAAATCTCTCAGCTTTTTTCTCAGCTTTACTTTTCTTAACCTGTTGCTGTACTACCTTTTCATCTTTTTGTTTTTTAATTGGTTTAGGTACCTTTACCTTTTTTCCAGATTTAACTGCTTTAACTGGTTTCGGTGGAAGTGGAATTTCTCTGGTTATACGTTCAGCAGCTCTCAACATTTCTTGTCTTTGTCTTCTAGCTTCTCTCTCCTCATCAGTTAATTCTTTAGATTTCACACTCCAAGTTGTATCCTCTTTATCTGCATCACCTTTTAAATCTTTAATTGAAATCTTCTCAACTTTAGAGCTAATTTGAATTCCTCTCTTTTTCTTGGTAGGTATACCTTGAGATATTGGTGAAGCCATATGTGTTTGGCGTACTCCATCTTCATATATGTCATCATATTCTTTTTTAGCAGGTTTCTTTGCTGCTTTTTTAGCAGGTTTCTTTGCTGCTTTTTTAGCAGGTTTCTTTGCTGCTTTTTTAG
>PBWW01000053.1 GCA_002728275.1 Candidatus Heimdallarchaeota archaeon | reverse complement strand
AACAAATTTACTTTTTTGGTCTATTTTCAGTCTAAGATTGTGATTTTTTTAATTAACACTTTTTACTTCAATTCTTCTTGGTTTGCTGCTCTCAGATTTTTTCAATGTCACAGTCAAAACACCATTTCTCAATTCAACACTAGAATTCTTTGAGTCAATTGGCGACCTCAACGAGTAACGCCTTTTTACATTAGAATTTCTCCTAGCTCTGTATAGGTAGTTTGGTAACACTTCGATATTATCATTTTCGTCATTTCTTTCGACTATTTTTTTCTCTGCAGAAATCAATACTTCGTCATTAGAAACCTCAACGACTATCTCCTCATTTGTGAAACCTGGTACATCTAATTGTATCACGTATTCATTTTCATTCTCAATTACATCCATATCTGAATATCTTAACACATGGTTATCGTTAAAAATTTCATCCATGAATGAACTCAACCTTCTCATATCTGCGAAGGGATCTAAATATCTAATTAAACTCATTTTTAATTACTCCCTGTGTGTATTTCCACACATATGCTACTAACCCTCCACCAATATTTAAACTCTAGCTTAGTAGTATACTTTTAGTACTATACTAAATATACAATACTAAACAAAATTCTATAATTTTTTTTCATTATTCATCTATGCCATCAATTATTTTTTAATAACTGATATTACAATTAACTTACTATGCCCGATATTATTGAATGGCAAGATGAGACAGGATCTCAAATACTATGGAGACACCCAAAAGATAGATTATCTTGGGGAGACTATCTCACCGTTCGTCAAAACCAAGTTGCAGTATTCATGAAAGATGGAAAAGCATTTGATGTTATTACACCAGGATCACATTTATTAAAAACAGATAACATACCATTATTGACTACGGTATTGTCAAGAATTGTAGGGTATGAAAAAGATCCTTTTCATGCAGAATTAATTTTTATTGCAACCTCTGATTTCAGAGGAAAATTTGGAGGTAGGTCTCAAACTCAAGAACTTGCTCCAATAACTTATTTCGGCGATTATATCTATAAGGTCGTAGATTTTCAAAAATTTGCTTTTGAAATTGTCTCCAATAGAGGAAATTTCACGCAAGAAGCCTTTGAAGAATTTTTTAGAACATTCTTTCAACAACAATTAATTGCAAAATTATCTCAATTTAGTATTGTTAATCTGATGCAAGAATCAATACAAACTGCAGCAAAAACTCAAGAAGCAGTCAATGAAGAATTAATNCAATTCGGAATAAAATTAAAGAAGGTAAACTTTGCAAGTGTTGATACCACACCTGAATACAGAGATCGCCTATTTTGGATGAGATCTGGAGTGGACGCATCAAAATTAGCTACTTACTCAGGAATGAAAGATGTCGCAGCTAATCTCCCATCTGGGGGTGCAGGAGGAGGTGCATTAGGTATGACTGCATTTCTCATGCCAGAGATGATGCGTCAAGCAGAAAATGCCCAACCAGCAGCTCAATCAGCAGGTAAGACTGTTGAAGAAGTAGTAATGGTTGATTGTAATCAGTGTGATGCAAAATTTTCTCCAGCAGCAAAATTTTGTTCATCTTGTGGTGATCCAACAGATGATGAACTCAAAGGAACAACTAAATTTTGTACAAATTGTGGTGCAAAACTAGATCCATCTGCCAAATTCTGTGTTATGTGCGGTACAAAGTTATAAATNAAAAATACAAAATTATTTTCAAACCATTCAAATCTTAATCTATACATGAGATAGATTTTTTATCTCTTTCATCATTAGGGAATTATGGTTGAAGAGTCAGCCTGCGCATTTCCAGAATGTTTCGAAAATTTTGAAATAATGTGCGAGGTATGCAAAAGTGATTTTTGTTCAAAACATGCAAAACAAGGAAAATATAAAACGGTTGATAATAGAAAACAATATGGCATGGTTTGTTTAAACCATGAAAATATGGCAATTTCAGGTGCTATGACTCCAAATAAATCATTTAACAGGTTATTCATACAATTAGTAGGATTAGCAATTTTGATAGGTATAGGTTATTGGATTAATCAATCTTTAATGTAAAATATTTATTTTAGGTCATTTTTTCTCTAAATTTATCTTCAAACGTTAGTTTGAAACCCCCTTTGAATGAAAATTTTATTTTATCTTTAAATGTTAATCTNATTATAAAACTAGCCATAATTACTCCAAATAATATGAATATACCAAAACGACGCTCTAGATTCTCTCTTAATGACACCGTTTCAGAAACATATNCTTGTGAACCACTCAATACAGTATCATAGTATAATAAAACTAGTACTCCAATAATACTTGAAATTAAATAAAGAGCTACCATTGAATAAGAAAATATCATAAATAATTTTCTCGAGGGAATATCTGCTTGAACTGTTATACCAGAAGCTGCATCAATCAATGCTTTTTTTGGTTCATCTATATTAGGTTCTAACCATTCAACTTCCCAAAAGGGTACNTGTATTAATTGCGATTTAATTATTTTATAATCTTCAATTTTNTCCTCAACTTCCATTAATTCATCATTTAATTTTTTTCCATGTTTTTCCTTTAGTTCTTTTAATGCCTCATTTTTTGCCTTTTTGAAATCGCTTTTTTCATTAATCAGTTTTCCTCCTTTGTTTTTTATCTCCCCTTCAGAAAAAAACGTCCTTCCAATAACAGCAATATTATGTTGGTTTAACTCTTGACTAAATTTATCTGAATCATACTTAACAACAGTAATTAAATCATCAAAAACACCCTCTTCTTTTTTTCTAACGAAATGAATATTTGTATATCCCTTACCATCATGACCAGAAAATTCTGCATCTCTTCCTACTCCCTTCCATTGTACATTTCCATGAATTTGAGTAATGTAGAATGGTAGATAAATTAAATTCATATTTTTAATTATTAATCCCGTTTCGATATTATCAGAAACACCTGGAATTTTCAGTAAATCTCCTACTAGAGTAGATCTAACATTTTGTTGTTCAATAAATAAATCCAAGCAATAATGTTCATCAGTTACCTTTTCTTCACCAAATTTGTTAGTTTCATTACAGTAAATACAAACTGCTATTGTATCTCCATCTCTGTAATCTAGAGGAGCACTACAATTTTTACAAACTACTTTTTGTTCCATACTTATGACCCCCTAGATACTGTTCCAAATAACAGATTTGTCAATTTATATCCTGCAAATAATGCAAACAAAGTAAATAACATCATTGCAGTTACATTATCGTTTTCTATCGGTTGAATAAATGTATAATTAATATTTACTATGAATAGTAATAATAACAATATAAACGATGCTACTCTCAATCTCGTTGTTATTGGTATCTCAGCATCAATTACATCACCAGAAACACCATCTACAAGAACTCTATATTTTTCAGCACCAAAAGTATACTCTGCAATAAATATTGGGTAATGTAAGAAAACCATATTTTTAACATTTACATGAGTTCTACAATCAAATAATTCCGTACATGCATTTTCAGCTTTGAGCCTATATTCATCTTGAATTTTTGTCTCAAGCATTTCTTTTGCCTCATAACTAGTAATTTCACCACTCAAAAATGAAATTTTATCCATATCATCCAATAATTCTTTTTGATTGAATGGTTGCAAAGGTTTAGTTCTAATCATGGTTTCAATTCTTTTTTCAAGTTTTTCTAAACCAAATATTCTTGCTCCAAGTCTACAAATCAACGCATCAACTTTTTCATCCTCAAAATTACCTGTTCTTCTTTCATAATATGTAGTTGTCTTTTGACTTACAATATTTCCATCTTTATCTCTTTCAGTTTCAGTTCGGGTATATTTTCCATATCCATTGTAAAATGATTTTACATCAGCTAAAAATACCCAATACGGAACTAATGTTTTTCTTATTTTCAAACCACCATATGAATTAAAACCTCTAAATCTTGTTTTTCTTTTTATGAATTTATAGATCCTTTTTTCTGCCTCAGCTAAACTATATTTTGGTTGATAAAAATTATGATCTGCTATTTTTTCCTTTCCTATAGTATATACTGTCCCACAATAATTACATGCTATTACAACATCCTCCGGATTTATAGGTGAAGTAGCTGAACAAGTAGGACAACTACTCTCCATTGTGGTGACTGACATATTTACAAAATATAGTTAATTTATNACTAAAAAAATATCTCCCTCAATACTTGTAACTAACAGTAATTATCTTAATATTTTTCCTAAAAATTTCTTNAANCTNTCTGTTTTNGGGTTTNCCAAAATTAANTCAGGTTTCCCCTCNTCAATAATTTCTCCATCATCCATATAGATAATCCAATCACCAACTTCTTTGGCAAATCCAATTTCATGTGTCACCACTAACATAGTCATCCCCTCATTTGCCAATTTTTTCATTGATTGTAAAACTGACCCAATTAACTCGGGGTCCAACGCAGATGTTGGTTCATCAAATAACATCAATTTTGGACTCATAGCCAAAGCTCTTGCTATTGCAACTCGTTGTTTTTGTCCACCTGATAATTGCCCAGGAAACACATCTACCTTATCTATCATGTCTACCTTTTCCAAAGTTTCTCTTGCAATCTCATATGCCTTTTCATTACTAAACAATCGCACCTTTTTCAATCCAAGCATTATATTTTCAATCACCGTCAAATGCATGAATAGTTCAAATGATTGAAATACCATACCAATATCTGACCTTACTTCATTTATATCAACACCATCCTCATTAATTTGTCTCTCTCCTAAATAAATTTGCCCGTTAGAAGGCTCAATTAATTGATTTACACATCTAAGAACAGTTGATTTACCCGATCCAGATGCCCCTATAATTACTACTACTTCTTTTTCTTTGACCTCAAAGGAAACATCTTTCACAGCAAGCACCCCTCCTTGATATGTTTTCTCTAAATTTTTTATGCTCAGTAAAGTATTGCCTTTTCTCTCAGTCAAAATTATTCCCCTCCAAGTCCTAAACCAGGTATTTTTGTTTTATTCTCAGCATACCTTAATAAATTCGTCAAACTAAAAGTAACAACAAAATAAAATAACGCTACAAATATCCATGTTTGAAAAGTCTTGAAAGTGGCAGCAACAATTATTCTCCCCCCTCTCACTAATTCAAATAAACCAGTCAAGCTAGCTAATGAAGAGTTTAATGTCAAATTCACAAACTCATTTCCTAATGGTGGAATTACAATTCTAATTGCTTGAGGTAATATAACATATCTCATCGTATCGATATAACTCAAACCAATGCTTCTCCCAGCTTCCATTTGACCTGAAGGAATCGCCAATATTCCACTTCTAATGATCTCAGCTTGATATGCTCCAGAGTTTACCCCCAAAGATAATATTGAACTCATCACTGCTCTTTCTATATTTCCACCAAAAGTTAGATCTACCCCAACCTCCACTAACCCAAAATGTATTAACAAAATTTGAACTAAAAGTGGTGTATTTCTAAAAAAGTCAGTATATGCAGTTCCAAAAATTTTCAAAAATGTCACACTAGAAGTTTTACAAATAGCAAATGATATCCCCAAAACAAATCCCAATATCATTGAAAAAAATATAATCTTCAGCATTCCAAAGAATCCTTCCAACAAAATTGGAAAGGCCATTTCTAAATATACAATTGGATCATCATAATTTTTCACACTTATTGAATTACTCTCCCCCTCTCCACCAGAGTTAGAATACAATAGTGTACTTCCATCACCTATTATATATCCTATATCAGTATTAAATATCATAACTTTATTCAATTTATTTACTCCCTGTGAAGTATTATAGACTTGAGTCGTAAATGAGTTCCCTCCATCTTTAGTCATTAAAATAGAACCGTTCCCTCCTACTAGCCATACTCTATTCACAGATGAGGAGTCTATAGAATTAAAATCTATTAAACTTTCAGTATCCCATATTTCCCATACAAAACCTATAATGGGATTATCACCTATTGCAGATCTCAAAAATAACCCTTCATCTCCCACCACATACGCTCTTACTGCAGAATCAAAGACTACTCCATTTATATCTCTCTCTTCCACTTCTAAAGGAACATCTCTAAGTTCCCAAGAAGCTCCTCCATCTAACGATCCTAAGATAATCCCTCCATCACCTACTATCAAACCCATGGTTTGATTGAAAAAATCAATATCATTTAAAGAAGTCTCCAATCCCGAATTTATTTCCTCCCAAGTTCCTCCACTATCGGATGTCAAGTAAATCTCTCCTAAATTAGTAACTGCTACTACAATTATTGCATTTTGATTAATAGCATCTATAATTTCAATAGAATTAATATCTCCATTTGCCCCATCAGGGGATATATCTTCCCAATTACTACTATCTAAATGTCTAAAAATGACTCCATTTTCACCTCCAACAAAGCAAACTGTATCTAAACAATCAACATCATTCAAATTTTCATCAGTTCCAATATTTACTTCAGTTAAATTATAACCACTATTACCTGAAAACATCACCTTTCCATCATCTCCCACAATCAATAATGTTTGATTATCAACTAAAGCCCCAGAATTCAAATTTAAATTCACATCATTTTCTCTTTTCTCCCAACCATAATTATCCGTCTGAGCAACAACCCCTAAAGAAAAAGAACCTAATAACAAAACAAAACATAATAATATCATTCTTCCATAAAATCTACTCTTATTATCAAAAGTCCCCTCAGAATATTTAGAATGAAATACCACAATAGTATTTTTTAAACCTTTAATAAAAATAAATCTACAATACTTTCTTTTGATGTATATATTTAATTATAAATCTTCTTTCAACTCCTCCGTGATACTAAAATATACGTTCCATAGGAATAAATATTAATAATAATCAAAGTATAATAAGATAGACTATTCACTATTAAATGAATAGCTGGAGAATAAAAAATGAAACAATTAAAAATAGGAGTATCAATTTTTCTTTCCATTTTATTAATTACAAGTTTATCACCAGTTGCGGTGTCTGCTGATTATACATATGGTAACGACGAATTTCTCGATGCATTAAATGCTGCATTACATCAAATCGTCGAAGATGGAAGTTATGATACAATTTACAGTAAATGGTTTTCAGGAAGCGTAGTTTTAACTGATGACTCTACAACAAATACATCAACAACATTTCCTGCACGAGCAGATATAACTGAAGGCGGAACCTTAGATACAATTCTTAGTAATGGAACAATATACTTCGGTTCAGACACTACATACCCACCATTTGAATCACTTGATGATAACGGAAATGTAGTCGGTTTTGATGCAGATATTGCAGCTGCAATTGCAACTAAATTTAGTGCTGCATATGATTTAACAATCACAGCAGTAATGCAAACAAATGATTGGGACCCAATAATTCCTGATTTACAAAGTGGTAAATTCGATGCAATTTTAAGTGCAATGACAAAAACCGCAGAAAGAGATCAAGTAATTGATTTCACACGTGCATATTACACTTCAAGTCAAGGAATTCTTGCTAACGCAGACTCTCCTTCAGTCACAGGTATAGCTGATTTGAATTCATCTGATATCACTATCGCAGTACAATCAGGTACAACTTCACAACTATACGCAGTTGATAACCTACAAGCAGCAACATTAAATGTATTTGACTCATTTGATCTTGCAGTTGCAGATCTTAAAGCAGGAGATGCAGATTTCTTATTAGGTGACTTAGCAGTTTTAGATTTCTACGCAGTTGAAAATGCAGCAGATGGATTTTCAGTCGTTGGAAACTTTGAAGAAGAAAATTTTGGAATTGGAGTTAGAGAAAATACTGGTGAACCTACCAGTGAACCAGAGTCTAACAGTATGTTACCAATCCCAACATTAGCTGTCTTCTTTGCTATGTTAGCCCTACCAATCATGAGAAAATTAAGACAATAAATCAATTAAACTCAGAATAATCATAGATAATCACTAAATATAATTAAATCATAAAATATATATGGAAAATAAAAAATCAATTCTTTTTTTATGTACTCATAATTCAGCAAGGTCACAAATCGCAGAAGGACTGGTCAACCATTTTTTCCAAGATACTTGGGTCGCATTTTCAGCAGGTACAGAAATAAGTAAAATTAATCCATATACTCTAAAAATCATGAACGAATATAATATTGATATCTCCAACCAATATTCAAAACATCTTAATGATTTTTTATCCAAAGATATTGATTACGTTGTCACAGTATGTGATGATGCTAATGATAAATGTCCTAATTTCCCAAATGCAAAAAATAGAATGCATCTGAGTTTACCAGACCCTTCAATTTACAATGATGATGAAGAATTAGCTATGATTAAATTTAAAGAAATTTATGAAAAAATTCTCAACTGGTTAAATTTCAAATTACCAACAATGTAGCAATTACAAAAGTTTGACTCTACACCTTAATTTTTTTCTTTTCATTGGAAATTGTGTCTCTCAAAATCTCTTTTAAATTTTCTTCATCATCTTTACCCTTTGATTGAATATATTGTATCAAATTCTTTTCCAATTCACTCTCTTCTCTTTTCTCTCCATGTTCTAACCACCATTCAAATGATTTAGTCAACCCCTCAATGTAAGATTGCTGATTTGTAAATCCTAATTCTTGCTCTATTTTTCTTGCATCTTGACAATTACCCCCTTCTGGCATATATGGATATAATTGTAATTCCATAGTCCACCCCATTTCAGTTATTTCATCGACATCATAATATACAATATTAGCTTTTTTCTTTAAGACCTTTTCTACAGATTTAACAAATTGATTTGCATTGATTATATCTCCCTTCGTCGCATTATATGCTTCTCCTAATATTTTCTTATCTTCACTCTCAGCAAGAAGTACCATTAAGTCTACTAAATCTCCAACATATACCATATCCTGAAAACCATTTCCTTTATTTGGAATTAATATTGGTCTATCATTATTTATTCTGTCAAAAAAATACGCCTCTCTGTAAATATAATTATTTGGTCCATAAACAAACGTAGGTCTTACAATAATAATGGGATATTTATTTTTTTCATATTCTTCAAAAAGAATTTTTTCAGCTTCTCTTTTCCCCTCCATATATGGATGCACGGCCCCCTCAATGGGCCCTATTGGAAAGTCCTCAGAAAACGGTAAACTAAAAATAGGAGAATCCTCTCTATACATATCATATACAGATCCCGAAGATACATGAATATGTTTCGAAGGTTGTTGGCTTAATACTTCAATTAGAATTTTTACATGATCTGCAGTTACAGCACATATATCATAAATTATATCAAATTTATCATTTCCAATTGCTTTTTTCATTGCCTCTTTGTCATTTCTATCAACAGAAATATGTCTTGCATTTTTTGG
>PBWW01000052.1 GCA_002728275.1 Candidatus Heimdallarchaeota archaeon | reverse complement strand
CCAATGTGTAAGAAAGAATTAGTATTAAGGAAAAATTTTACATAGATACTGTGACATGAAAAAATAATTGAAAATAAAAAAATTAAACATTTTTCCAATTATTATTAATTAGAGTAGATGAATGTTGAGTTTTATTGAAGTAATCTTCACATGTCAATATAATTATATAATAATGTGTAATTGGAGAATTATGAAAAAAGTAAACTTTTCTTTGATTGCAATTATTTCGATTTTTTTTAATATAATTAATCCAGCTTCTGCAAATTCAAATTTGAGTGAAAATTATAATAATTTATTTGTTTTATTAACCATAGTATCTGCATTGGTATTAATTTTGGTATTAGGGTTGTGGGGTTATTTTATTTATGAATTTAGAGAGGAGAAAGAAGATTCTGATAGAACTCCAATAAATCATGCTACTGCTAGAAAACTTGAGTTTACATGGACTGCAATTGCAGTAGTTATAGTAGTAATATTGATGTTTGTATCATATCCAGTGTTATTTTCTGAAACTAATAATGCTGAAGAAGCTGAAACTGGAACTGAGGTTGTAGTAATAGGGACTAATGGATGGGCATGGAGATATATTTTACCAAATGGTACTCAATTAAATGAGACAATATCGTCCGATGAAAATAGAGTTACAGATATTAAATTAAATATAGGTGAAACATATACATTTGTTTTTTACAACATTGCAGGATTTATTCATTCATACTATGTTGAAGATTTAAATATCAAAATGGATGTTGTACCAGGNGTAAATAATTCTTATACTTTTACAATCGATCAAAATATTGANCATGATACTGCATTTCCAATTTTATGTACTGAATTTTGTGGACAATATCATAGTTATATGAAAGGATCTATTATAGCAGTGAATGATGGAAGTGGTGCATAATTATGGATATGCATGGTTCTATTTGGAAAAGTCCCAAAACAATATTGGGNACAACTGATGCGGTTCAAATAGGGTATTTATATTTTATAATGGCNTTTTTAAATGCGGGATTTTCAGGACTTTATGCGTTACTAATAAGATTAGAATTATGGACACCAGAAGCGAGTTATTTTAACAATGGTGTGGAATACTCATCTGCCTTTACATTNCATGGTACTGTAATGGTGTTTTTAGTTATAGTTCCATTGGGAGCTGGAATGGGTAACTATTTGATACCTAGAATGGTTGCAGCGATCAATGCAGATATGTATTGGCCAAAATGGAATAACGTTGCTTTTTGGATGCTACCAATAGGTTCAATATTTGTATGGATAAGCCAAGCCCCAATAGGTTGGACTGCTTATGCGCCATTAAGTGTAACAACTGGAGAACCAGGAATAGATCTATGGATATTTGGATTAATTATATCTGGAATTTCATCCACAATAGGATCTATAAATTTTATTTTGACAATTTGGAAGGGGAGAGATCCTAAATTAGGTTGGATGGACTTAGATTTGTTTGTGTGGGGGACTTTGATAACTTCAATATTATTACTTTTAACNACCCCATCAATTGTTTTAGCAATTGTAATGATTTTCTTTGATAGAAACCTAAGTACAGCATTTTTCTTTAATCCTGCNGCAGGAGGACCCACAGCTCCAATAATGTATCAACATTTATTTTGGTTTTTCTCACATCCTGAAGTATATGTGATGGTAATGCCTGCTTTTGGACTTATATCATTATTAATTGGAAAATTTGCACGTACCAAAATCTTTGGTTATCAAGGAATGGTTGCAGCTTTTATTGGCATTGGAGTTTTATCATTTTTAGTATGGGCTCACCATATGTATACAACTGGTATCAATCCTTTAGTGAGAGTAGCTTTTACTACTATGACATTTGTTATATCAATTCCAAGTGGAATAAAGGTATTCAATTGGATAACTACATTATATGCTGGACGAATTAAATTTGAAGTTCCAATGTTGTTTTCGTTATCGTTTATTATAATGTTCACTTTGGGAGGAATTACTGGTGTTTTTGTTAACATTGTACCGATTGATATCACATTACATGATACATATTGGGTAGTCGGGCATTTTCATTTTGTAGTAGCNGCAGGGACTTTGCAAGCGTTCTTTGGTGCGATATATTATTATTTCCCAGATATGACCGGAAAATATTATCACAAATTAACTGCAAGCTTACACTTTTGGTTCTGGTCATTAGGTAATCTAACAACATTTATTGCGTTTACTCTTTTAGGAATGGAAGGAATGCCNAGAAGATACTTTACATATCCTGAACAATTTCAAGGTTTACACCAATTTGCGACAGTAGGAGCGGTTTTAATGGGTGCATCTTTTGCATTCTTCGTNATATCAATTTTTATTGGATATTTTAAAGGAGATAAAGTAGAAGACTTTTCGAATTTATTTGGATTAGGAAGTGGTTATGATTTTCCTGAACCATATGCAGATAGGATNAAAAGGGAAACTGGAGAAGAGATTAAAATTGAACACTCNCTATCATTATGGAGTTCATCATTTGGATTTGTGATAAGTCTACCATTTTTTGCATTTTTAGGATTAGCAGAAACTGGCTTTTTTGATGCAAGAGGTATAGAATTACTTAATAGCGCAGGAGATATAAATGGAGCAGTTTTAGTTTCATTATTATTCATGGTAGGNTTTTCCATACTTTGGTTAACCACCTTAAGAGATGTAAAGAAAGATGAAAGATTACCGGTATTCTTTACGGTTGGAGTGTTAATATTAGAAGCGTTGATTATTTTTGGAGTGTTTACAGATAGAAGTTTTAGAGATAGTTGGGGCTGGATAGGGNTATTATTAATGTCATTATTTGTATTTTGGGTAGCTGCATTNTTCAATGCAGAGAGCAAAGAAGAAAAAGGACCTGCGTTACTTGATGGAATGAAAAAAGGGCGAAATTGGGAAATATGGACATTTTTATCTTCAGAAACTATATTTTTCGGAATTTTAATTGGTGTAGGTTTGGCTATGAAAGGACAACATCCAGAGGAATTCGCTGAAGGAGTTAGTCATTTAGCGATATTTTTAACAGCAATTAATACCTTTATACTAATTGTTTCTTCATTCACGATGGCTAAAGCAGTAGAAGCAATTAAAAAAGGGCAAAGTGAGAAATTAGTGGAGTATTTACGATATACTATTTTATTTGGTACAATATTTATTTCAGTNCAGATTTTTGAATATTACGAGTTAATTCATGAGGGGCTTATAGCAATAGGTACGCAGAGTGGTGAATTACCGATTTATAGTTCTGCATTCTTTATTCAAACAGGTTTTCATGGAGCACATGTATTGATTGGAATAGTATTGTTANTTTTTATATTTTTAAGAGCANGNCAAGGTGGATATTCTGAGAAAAACCATGAATATGTAGAATTTGTTGGTTTATATTGGCATTTCGTCGACTTGGTGTGGATAGTATTATTCACAATAGTCTATTTACTTTAGGAGGAGATAATATGAGTAATGTAGTAGAAAGTGAAACAAAAGAGTTACATCATGAACTACCTTTAATGCAGTCATTCATAGCATTATTAGTGATAACAGTAATNGAGTTGATAATATCNGAAATTGATATGAGTGATCAAATTGCAACCCCTTTATTATTACTACTTACCGTTGCAAAAGCAATAATAGTNGGAGCAGTATTNATGGAAATNGCNTATGATAAAGATGTCAAATCNATTATAACNTATGTTTTTATAATNCCNATGATAGCAGTNTCATTCTTGATTTTCACAATTATAGCAGATTGGCGATAATAATATTTTATAACCAATGAATTGATTTTGTGTCAAAATATTATAATTTAAAAATGTCCAACTTTAAAGTAATATATATTATAAATAATAGCAGTGATACATATGACTGAAGAAACTAAAGAAACATTATTAGAATTAGATGAACTTAAAGTATATTTTTATACAGAAGATGGTGTTGTAAAGGCAGTAGATGGAGTTAATTTGAAAGTTAAAAAAGGAGAAGTAGTAGGATTAGTGGGAGAGTCAGGTTCAGGAAAAACAGTAACTGCGATGAGTATNTTAGGTTTGATACCACAACCCCCNGGNAAAATTGTTGATGGAGATATATCATACAAAGGTAAATCGCTAGTTAANATGTCTGAGTCAGATATGCGATCAATAAGAGGGAATGAAATCGCAGTAGTATTTCAAGATCCAATGACATCTTTAAATCCGGTATTATCAATTGGGGAACAAATTGCAGAGGCAATTAGATTACATCAACAAGTAGATGAAATAGAGGCATTAGAAAAAACACANACATTATTNGAATTAGTAGGNATTCCAGATGCNGGTAAAAGNTTAGATGATTACCCATGGCAATTTTCAGGAGGTATGCGACAAAGAGTAATGATTGCGTTAGCATTAAGTTGCAATCCTGATTTATTAATAGCAGATGAACCAACAACTGCACTTGATGTTACAATTCAAGCACAGGTCTTAGACCTGATGGCCTCACTAAAGGATAAATTTGATATGTCTATACTACTAATTACTCATGATATGGGAGTGATTGCGGGTATGGCAGATAAAGTGGCAGTGATGTATGCAGGAAATATAGTAGAATTTTCAGACTCAATTAGCGTATTTAAGAAAAGAAAACACCCATATACACAAGGATTATTAGGAGCAATACCAAATATGGAGTCCAAAAGAGACGATGATTTGATGACGATACCGGGTACGATACCAAATTTGATCAGTCCTCCAAATGGTTGCAGATTCCACCCTAGATGCCCAAAAGCAGTCAAAGAATGTTCAGAGGTAGTTCCTGAATTGATTGAAGAAGAACCTGGTCATTTTGTTAGATGCTTACTTTTTGGAGATCAATTGGAAAAATATAAATCTGCTCAACCATTAAATACAGTATAATTTTTCCTACTTTCTGTTAAATTTTAGATTATCTGGATACTAATTTAAATAATAAGACATGATAAAGAAAAAAGGAGACTTATGTCAGATAAATTAAAGGTTGCAAGAATAATTGAAAAATTTGCGAATTTAAAGCTGATAGAAAATCATAAAGTTCCTCCGAGAAAGTTTGCTGTGTTCAATACAAAAGATGAAGTTATAGAATTCAAGGATCAAAGAGTATATTTGTATTTTGATGAGATCATAAGTAATTTCAAAAAATTAACGACCATTAAAATTGATAGTATGAAACAATTGAATAAGCTACCGATAGCACTTAAAGAGTTAAAAGATTTGAAAGAAATTTCCATCACTAATTGTAAAATAGAAATTATACCAAATTGGATAAATGGATTGATGAACTTAGAAATTATAGATTTACAAAATAATAATATAATTAAAATACCCAAGGAATTTGCTGAATTAAAACAATTGGTTAGTTTGAACTTGAATGGAAATCAGATAAGTGATATCCCAATTGAATTTATTGATCTTAAAAAATTGAAGGATTTAAACTTGGGGAATAATAATTTTGATATCATACCGGAAGTATTACTTGAATTAAAT
Source organism: Candidatus Heimdallarchaeota archaeon (assembly GCA_002728275.1). GTDB lineage: Archaea > Asgardarchaeota > Heimdallarchaeia > Heimdallarchaeales > Kariarchaeaceae > Kariarchaeum > Kariarchaeum pelagium. The sequence continues at coordinate 5,168 of PBWW01000052.1, read as the reverse complement.
ATTCGAAATTTGAATATTTCAAAAAATTATATACAAANATTACCATCTAATTGGAAAAAACTTCAAGATAGTATGAAAAAATTTGACTGTATTCAAAAAATTCCTATTGAGGAAGCAGATGGAATCTTAAAATTGGAAAAATTAATAGAATTATCATTCAATCCATTAATATTACCATTTAAAATGAGTCAACTCAAAAATCTTTCAAAACTAATTATCACTGAATGTAAGAATACAGAGTTGCCACCTGAAATTTGTTTAATAAAGCAATTAATAATTTTGAAAATTTCAAATGGAAGGTTATTAAGATTACCTGAGAATATACATTTAATGAGTGAACTAAGAGAATTACATGTCACAAATAACCTATTATCCACATTACCAAGATCTATTGGAGCATTGAGAAAAATTAAAAAGATAAATGTGAAACAAAATAATATTTTAGAATTACCAACTACAATAGATAGATTGAAAGACATAAAATTAGAATTAGAGGGAAACCCGATATTAGAACAAATGAATAAGAATAATAAGTGGAGAACATGAAATGCCTGAAAACACGAATATTAGAAATTTAGGAAAAATGCCCGATGATAATAGAATTGAAGGAATAGATGTAGCAAGATCAATTGCTTTGATAGGAATGGTATATATCAATTTAAATGTTATATTAGGAACTAATTTCGAAGAAGTCTATGTTCTGAGTAATTTAGGGGTGCTCAACAATGCTTTACAAGGTAGGTTTGCGTCATTATTTTTAGTCATAGCAGGTTTAGGATTAGGTTTGTTTAAACAAAAATATGATAAAAATTATGATATAAGAATCATTAAAAGAGCAATATTCTTTTTTTTTGTAGGTTCTATCAATTTACTATATTGGGGACCCGATATAATTCATATGTATTCAATTTATTTTATGATGGGAATTGTTTTTATAAGGCTCAAAAAAGAGATTTTAATGGTTATAATGGCCATGAATTCATTGGTTCAGTATATTTTATTACAAAATTTAAATTATGAATTAGGTTTCACGATAAATTATGATTACTTTACATTCACAATATTGAAAAATTTACTATTTGATGGGTATTATCCAGTAATTCCTTGGAGTTCTTTTCTAATTTTAGGGATTTTAATCTCAAAATTAGATTTGAAGAATATGAAAATTTTATGGACAATGTTTGCGATTGGTTTGAGTATGCTTTCTATTTCAATTGAAATTTCTACAAGTCCTGAAAACTCCTTAAATGATATATTCTCAATGTANCCATACCCTCCTAACTTTATTTTTATTTTTTCTAGTTTAGGGTCTAGTATGGTAATTTTATCTTTGTGCCTAATGTTATCGAAAAAAATTAAATTTGTATCATTGGCAAATATAGGTCGTTTAAGTTTCACATTATATCAATTCCATTTAATTTATGGATTTATTATAATAAGCATATATGACTTTAATAGGCCATATCCAGAGGTAGCAATAGGCCTAACAATTTTATTTTGGATAATAATTTTAATCATGATCAATATTATAGATAGTAAGAAATTAGGAATATTTGAAAAAATTCTGAGATCGTTATCTAATAATTGATGAATTAATTAAATTTATATTTCTATTTTACCTTCTATTTGCTCTTTATCACTATCAGCTAATTCTTCAGTTGGTAAGTGTGTGCCATTTGCAATTTCTTTGACGAAATGACATGATACATAATGATCAGTATTAATTTGTATTAGTTCAGGTTCTTCTAAGAAACATACTTGTCTCACAAATCGACATCTTGTACAGAAACGACATCCTGCAGGTGGATTTATGGGGGTGGGAACTTCACCTTTCAATTTTATTCGTTCCTTTTTTATTGTTGGATCAGCTACTGGAACTGCAGACATTAGCGCTTGAGTATAAGGATGCAAAGGTTTAGCATAAATTCCTTCGCTATCTCCAATTTCAACTACTTTTCCTAAGTACATTACCATCAAACGATGAGAAATTTTCTTTACTACAGACAGATCATGTGCAATAAATACATATGAAAAACCTAATTCATCTTGTAATTTTACAAGTAAGTTAATTATTGAGGCTTGCACAGATACATCGAGAGCAGATACAGGTTCATCTAAAACAATTACTTTAGGTTGCAAGGTTAATGCTCTAGCAATACCTACTCTTTGTTGTTGACCTCCTGATAACTCATGAGGATAACGATATGCATGATGAGGTGAAAGTCCTACTCTAATTAATAAATCACGGACAATTCCATATTTTTCATTTTGATTAACTAAATTATGTATTTCCAATGGCTCCAAAATAGATTGCATTACAGTGAACCTTGGATCAAGTGCAGCAGCAGGGTCTTGAAATACTAAGGTCAAATCTTTTGCGTTTGCTCTTAATTCTTTTTGAGTTTTTGTACGTAAATCTTCATTATCAAACCAAACTTCTCCTGATGAGGGTTTATCTAAAAAAGTAATTGCCTTTGCGAGAGTGGACTTACCACAACCGGATTCCCCAACTACTCCTAAAGTCTCACCTTTCTTTAAATCAAAAGAAACTCCATCAACAGCTTTTACATCTGCAATTTTTCGTTTTATGAAAAAACCNCCTTCTACNGGGAAATATTTTCGNAAATCTTTNATGGATAACACAATAGTTTGGTCATCTTGTACATCAGTTGAATTTGATTGTACTTCATTTAGTGTTTGCTCTGCCATATGTTATACTCAATATATCCTCAGCTTCAAACATTTTTAAGATAGGCGATTTTAACATACCTTCTTTGTTAGTAAAATTGACAATACAATGAATTAAAAATAAATCACATTGTTTGGGTGTTTTCTATGATTTTAAAAATATGGATTTATTTAAAATTAATATGTTTAGATCGAGAAGGCAAGAAAAGTATGGAATTAATTCAATCGAAGAAGCCCCACCTTTAAGTAGTAAACATGATAGGGAAAGAATTCCGCCCGGACAAAGATTAGCAAAGAGATGGCCAGTTTTATCAGCTGAAAAGACTCCAAAGTTCAATGGTAGGGACTGGGATATCACAGTAGATGGACTTGTAGAAAACCCGATTACTTGGACATGGGATGAATTTAAAAAGCTCCCTAAAATAGATCAAGTATCAGATTTGCATTGTGTAACAACTTGGTCTAAATTAGATATGGAGTTTAGTGGTATTGCTTTTTCTACAATTTTAGATATTGTAAAGCCAACTAGTGAAGCGAGATATGTGACTTTTGAGGCTGAGTCGGGATATACAACAGCATTACCCTTAACTGAAGGATACTTACTTGAAAATGATGTAATGTTAGCGTATGAATTTGAGGGTAAACCATTACCTCCAGACCATGGAGGTCCCTTGAGAAGTTTAGTACCTCAGCTCTATCTTTGGAAGTCTGTAAAATGGTTAAAAAGAATGTCATTTGAAAGCAGTTGGAAAAGAGGATTTTGGGAAGAAAGAGGATATCATCAGATAGGAGATCCTTGGCTAGAACAGAGATATTCATCTCAAGAGAGGCCAATTAGGAGAGAACATAAAATATCTTAATAATAAATGAGTTTTTAATAGAAAAAATGAAGATGTCAGATAACTTAAATGCATATTCTGCTATGTCAGGTGTAGTCATTTTATGGGCTATAAGTTGGCCATTAGGTAGAGTTGTGGCCACTGGAGGATTAGGGGCAAACCCTATATTTGCAGCTTTTTTACGTTATCTGATAGCAATACCATTTTTATTTTTATTTATGAAAATTTTCGGTAATAATTTAGCATATCCAAAAAAGTATACCAAGGCAATGATAATATTTGGAGTCTTACATGTTACATTATATAATTTCTTTTTTTTAAGTTCACTAAGGTATACTTCTTCATCTGATGCAGTATTAATATTAAATGCGGCTATAGCAGTCATGTCCGCAGTTTTAGCTTCAATAGTTTATGATGATGAGAAATTAAATAGGAAAAGAATATTCGGATTGGGTATCACGATGATAGGTGTTTTGATTGTTTTTATAGCGTCTCCAAATACTGATGTTGAAAACCCTTTACTGGGTAATATGATAATTCTTCTTGCTGCATTGGTTTGGTCTATTTATACTGTATATTCAAGAGATTATTATGAGGAAATCAAACCATTACCTTTTCAATTTTGGACTACTATTTGGGGTTGGTTATTTTTAGGTATATTTGCGATATTTGAGGTTATTATAATTAACGATTTTAGTATTGATATTACTACTTATGGTGCATTATTATACTTAGGTGTATTTGGAGCAGCGATACCAAATACATTATTTTCAAAATCGATCAATCATATTGGTCCAACGAGAACTAGTATAATAATAAATTTAATTCCTTTAATGAGTATATTTGCATCTATAATATTGATAGGTGAAGAGTTTTCGATCAGCTATTTATATTCATTCTTTTTNATGATGATTGGAATATATTTNGTTAANAAATAAANCNGANAATGTATTTTGAACATTTTTCTATTATTTGGGTGTCAATTGAAAATTAAATTATATTTATGTTTTATAGATGTATTAATTAAGACTATATAGTGAATATTCAGAAAGAAGATTGGATACTTCAAATTATGTCAAATTTGACATTAGAAGAAAAAATAGGGCAGATGATACAATTAGAGGCTAATGAGAGAAGTGAATTGTTGTTGCAAAAAAATTTAATTGGTTCTATTTTAAATTCTGAAAAAAAGACGTTAGAAAAGTTCAAACAAGTAAATAAATTAAATAAGGATAATATACCAATATTATTTGCCGTAGATGCGATACATGGCCACTGTTTTATAGATGGTGGGACAGTTTTCCCCACACCTCTAGCGATGGCTTGTACATGGGATCCAAAATTAATTGAAAACATTGGAAAAATTACAGCAAAAGAAATGCGGATTACAGGATATCATTGGACATTTGCACCAAATCTAGATTTAGCTAGAGACCTTAGGTGGGGAAGAGTTAATGAAACTTTTGGAGAAGATACACATTTAGCAGGTGAATTGGGAAGTGCGATGATTGAAGGTTTACAAAATTCTGAATATCCTGTTATTGCATGCCCAAAACATTTCATAGCATATGGTGAAAGTATAGGAGGGAGAGACTCTGTAGAGAGTGAAGTATCTGAAAGAAAAATGAGAACTTTATTTCT
>PBWW01000051.1 GCA_002728275.1 Candidatus Heimdallarchaeota archaeon | reverse complement strand
GGAATTGAAATAAAAATTATAGGCAAAAGTGCAATAATGAATGTAATTGCATCAATCCATAAAATATTTCCAACATTTTCAACACCAAATAATCCAATCATTCCAGCTCCTATCAAAGGCCCAACCAAATTAGTAAATCCAGAAGAGATATAATGAAAAGAATTAACTGTTTTCAATTTATCTTGTGGTACCAATATTGGAATAATGGCTTGAATTGCCGGATCGTGAAAACCTTGAAAAAACCCTCTAAGTGTCAATAGAAGTAAAATCCACCAAATGTTAATATTTCCAGATAAAAATAAAAAGATGATTCCAACAGTAGATATCGCCTCTAAACCATCTACTAAAATTATGAGTTTTTTTCTTGACCATCTATCAACTAGAACTCCAGCAAATGGGATCACGGCCATAGTTGATCCAAAACCTAAAAAACCAGCTAAACCTAAAAATAAAGCAGAATTAGTTTCAACGGTAATCCAAAAAATAATTGTAAAACTTGCAATTGATGAACCCAACAAAGAAATAAATTGCCCTATTAAAAATATTAGAAAATTATTGAACGATTTTTTTGTTGCAACTGTTTCAAAACCAGAAACAGTAATCTCTTTATCATCCATTTATTATACAAATCCACTTACTCTCTCTTTTCTCATTTTTTGATCTGTTTTCAATGATGCTTCTAATTTTTCATAATACTCTTGCGCTTGTGGAGTCATTGTTGCATGCACTTTTTCTCTTGCTGCTACAAAATGTCTTTGGCTTGCTAATGATGCCTGCATATCTTCTCTAAGAGCAATCAATCCAGCTTCTCTACATAATGCTTCAATATCAGATCCTACAAACCCTTCAAGACTTCGAGCTATTTCTTCTAAATTCACATCATCATCTAAAGGCATTTTCTTAGCATAAATATCTAAAATTTCCTTTCTTCCTTCTAAATCTGGAGGTCTCACATAAATTATTCTATCAAATCTACCAGGTCTAAGTAATGCAGGATCAACAATATCGGGTCTATTAGTTCCTGCCATTATTATCACTTCATTTAATGCTTCTAATCCATCCATTTCAGTTAATAATTGGGATATCACTCTTTCTGTGACACCTGCATCCCCTCCATTACTTCCTCTTCTTGATGCGATGGAATCTATTTCATCAAAGAAAATGACTGTAGGTGCAGCCATTCTAGCTTTTCGAAAAACTTCTCTCACTGCTTTCTCACTTTCTCCTACCCATTTAGATAGTAATTCAGGCCCCTTGATCGAAATGAAGTTTGCTTCACTCTCATTTGCAACAGCCTTNGCAAGCAATGTTTTACCAGTACCGGGTGGACCATATAATAAAATCCCAGCAGGTGGATTAATTCCAATTCTTTTGAATGCCTCTGGATTTTTTATTGGCCACTCTACTGACTCTTTTAATTTTTGAATAATATCATCAAGACCACCAATTTCATCATACTTTACCTTAGGTACTTCAACAAATACCTCCCTCATTGCAGATGGTTGAATGTCCTTTGCTGCCATTGTAAAATCATTATTTGTAACTTCCATCGCATCCAATATTTCTGCAGGAATTGTTTCTGCATCTAAATCAATATCAGGTAAAAATCTTCTTAAGGTTCCCATTGCTGCTTCTCTTGTCAAGGCTTGCAAATCAGCCCCTACCATACCATGTGTGTTATCTGCATAATGTCTTAAATCNACATCATCTGCAATAGGCATTCCTCTTGTATGAATTGATAAAATTTCAAAACGACCATCTGCTGAAGGCACACCGATTTCTATTTCTCTATCAAATCTACCTGGTCTTCTTAACGCTGGATCTACCGCTTGAGCACGATTAGTAGCAGCAATAACTATTACTTGTCCTCTACCTGCCATTCCATCCATAGAAGCAAGCATTTGAGCNACCACTCTTTTTTCAACTTCACCAGTTGTATCTTCTCTTTTAGGAGCGATCGCATCGATCTCNTCAACAAATATTATNGATGGTGATTTTTCCTCTGCNTCTCTAAATATCGATCTCAAAGTTTGCTCNGACTCACCGTAATATTTAGACATAATTTCTGGTCCGTTAATTGTTATAAAATGNGCATCTGTTTCATTTGCTACTGCTCTCGCTAACATAGTTTTACCAACACCAGGTGGACCATGTAATAATACACCTTTTGGCGGATCTATTCCTAATTTTTCAAACAGAATTGGATGTTTTAATGGTAGCTCCACCATTTCTCTNAGCTTTGTCACTACACCTTCCAAACCACCAATATCTTCATANGAAATCAANGATTTAGCATTTAGATCTTCAACCGCTTGATCAGTAACCTCCAATTTAGTATCATCTGTAACTAAAACNATGCCTTCAGGTTTTAGTGATAATACAACAAAAGGATTTGCNCTTCCCAATACAGGTATCATNACAGTGTCATCGGGACTCAAAGGATATCCTAATAATTTTCTTTTAACAAAACTCTCAAAACCAAATTCTAAAGAGATATTCATCTGAGCAGGTGCAAAAACTACTTGAGTTGCATTTGTTACCTCTGCTTTTCTAACTCTNACTTTATCTGATAAAGATACTCCAGCATTTTTTCTTATAACGCTATCCATTCTTATAATATTTCTTTTTAAATCCTCAGGATAAGCTGGCCAAGCAACAGCAGCAGTAGATTTCTCTCCTATAATCTCAACAATCTCCCCGGTNCTAATACCGATTTGTTTCATAGCTTCATTATCCAATCTAATTTTACCTCTTATAACATCCCTATTCTTTGCTTCTGATACTTTGAGTTCAACCTCAGGTCTGTCTGGATTGGGTGGAGTTTGTTCTGCGCTACTCATAAAANATACCTCTCTATTAATTCATAAAGTAAATCTTCCTTTTAAAAGACTAAGTTCAATGTTGTTCATGAACAATTTAAATGTAANAATTAAATCTCTTTTATTTCACCACAAAAAATAAATCAAAAACACTATCTTTTTCTTGGTTAATCTTATGAATCAAATATGATCAAACTTCCAACGATTGACTCAAGTTTAGAAATCGGCATTGGAAATTTATCAACAGGAGAAGTAAAATCTTCTTCAAATTTTGTTTATTTTAATTGTTCATCTAACATTGATTGTTGTTCAAACATGGACATACCAGTCACAGAAAATGAAATTGAGTCAATTATGAAGCATGATTATCACATGGATCAAATTATTGATAACCCCTCTCCAATAATAATTAATAAAAACAAAATAAATCCAATTAAAGCATATATTTTAAAGAAAAATCCCTTNACAGGAACTTGTACATTTTTACAAGATAACTTATGTAGTATTCATGAATTCAAACCATTTGCTTGTAAAATTTATCCATTNTCAATTCAATTCGAAACAAAAGAACAGTACCGATTGGTCTTAAATGAAAATCAAATATGTAAATCAGTAATTCAAACTACAAAAGAAAANTCAAACAATTTACAACATCTAAAAGAATCTCTAAAATTATTAACATCAAGACAGTAATTTCTAATTACAGAATAATTTCTAACATACATTTCCCTATAAATATATATTTTAAATTCAAAAAATAATTAAAATTATGAATTCAGGAGCATATATATTAATCAATACTGAAGTCGGATTAGAAGACAAAGTTTTGGAATCTCTTAAAAAAAATGAATATGTAAAAGAAGCTTACATAACAATGGGAAGTTATGATGTAATTGCAGTTATCAAATCTTCAGATGATGAAGATCTTAGATCAATAATTACAAACCATCTAAGGTCTGTCGAAGGTATACGACAAACCCTTACATTAGTCGTTGCATAAATTTACTCTTGTGCGGCTCTTCCTGCTAAAATAGCAATGAAGATTAACCAACATAAAATTGATTTCGAAATTAATGATAAAATCTGATACACTCTCTCTCCATAAAGATAATCTTTCCATTTTCCAATTTTTCCATACTGTAAACCCATGTTAATTGCAAAAGTGTTAAAGAAAAAGAAATATATTCCAACAGCAATGTAAAATACAAAAAAGAAATCTTCGCCTCCCTCTGGTATCTCAAATCTTTGAGTATTATCAATAATAACTATCCATGGGATTATACCTGCAACCCATCCCCATAAATATGGTTTCCAATCTGTTTTACTATCTGATCCTTTTAAGAAATTAACTTCCTCCATATAGTATCCGAAAATATTCATTAATGCATTAAGAATAAATGTGGCTACTATCACCCAAAAATCAAGAATGCCAAATGAAATCAAAATAAATAATATCATTATAGAAGATGAAATCGCATATTCGTACCACCTATAGGGGTTCATCCCATTCTTAATATGAACTTTATATTTGTCAAATAATGGAAAAGCAATCATTAAGTGCGCAACTGCTGATGCAAACAGAAACATGGTAAGTAATACCGGCGCAATGCCCGTAAATTCAAATAATTCTTCAGGAACAGGTATGATATCTGCAGGTGGCCCANTCTGATTTGATGCATCAGTTATAGGATTACCTGCTTCATCAACGGGTCTCAATGTGAATACATACAAACTTTGTGTGAATTCTCGAAAATCATCAATGGTAAATCCTAAAATGGCAATTAAAATTGATTGTATTAAATGTAATACTCCCATATTTCTATTGAAAAGTTTTAACCCCTCTATCTTATCTTCAAAGACTGCTTCTGTCATGTAATAAATTAAAATTAATATCTTATAAATTACAATATTTTACCCAAAAATTAATTTTCACCCTTAATCAAAATAATTATGAATAAACCAATTTCATATCAAAAAGGTACCATAATCTCTACAAAAGAATATAGCTCAAGAGTCAAAGGGNTCACAATAAAACCAGAATATGATATTGATTGGGAACCCGGACAATTTATTATTACAAAAACTCAAATTGATAATCAAGATATCATTGCTGATTATACCATTAACTTCCCAAATTCATTAGAACTTACCGATAATGTATCACCTTTTGAAATTATTGTTGATAATCACCCTCTTTCAAAAATAGGTAAATTATTTCATTCATTAAACAAAGGAGATAATATAATTTTCAAAGGAGCAAGAGGTAGATTTACTTTTAAGGATCAAGGAAAAGATATTGTGTTTATATTCAGAAACATAGGAATTGCCGCTGCTTATCCAATTCTTTCAAAACTAAACAAAATCAACTTTAGTCATAAAATATCAATATTTAATTTCTTGACAGATGACTTTCCTGAAATTTTACATAAGGAAATATCTCAATTCAAAAATATTGATGTGCAATATAAATTAGTAAATACTAGATTTACTGATAATGATAACATTTCAATAGGTAAACTTTCAAAACAACAAATGATGACCTTATTTCAACCCCACATAAATTCTACTTTTTATCTTTCTGGAGCTTCAATCTTTAATAAATCTCTTCGTCAAAAGTTGATAAACATAGGTGTTGATAAACAAAGTATATTTCGAGAGATGTTTGGTTAAATCGTATAAAATAAAAAAAGGATCAGTACAATATCTTGAATATCGGGGTTCGGATGTTGCCCGGTGTCACACTCCCGCTATGGCCGCAATAATATGCAGCGTCCGCAGTTTCCCAGGGACTCGCGTACCCAAGTAATGTACGGCGCTGGAAGGCTTAACTTTCCCGCTCAAGATCTTTACAGATCCTTAAATTAACTTTTAACTTGTTTCCTCCCTTAGGAGCAAACATACACCCTAAATTATTAAAATATTTAAACTTAAATTTATGTTACATGTCTTTTCAAAATACAAAATTCATATCCAATAGACTCTCTAATTTTAGACGAATTTTTATGTAATAAAATCCATAATAAAGTATTGTCTGAAATTCTTTATACTCGTGCAGTACTNGGAGGAACCTTTGATAGACTTCATGAAGGCCATAAACATTTATTAAAGGAAGCTACAGATATATCCAAAACCGTCTTTATAGGAGTCATTTCAGACAAAGCAGGAAAAGAACTATTCATTAATAAAAAATTCAATCATCTTATTCAGCCACTTTCAATCAGAATTAAAAATTTAACAGANTTCATGCAAACTATNTCTAATTCATTTGAAATTTCACCTATACATGATAGATGGGGNCCTGCTCCGGAGGACAAGATTGCAGATGTAATTGTCGTTACCAAAGAAACTATACCTAACGCAGAAAAAATTAATCAAATGCGAATTAAAAATAATCTTCATCAGCTTGATATTCATGTTATAACATGGATAACGGATAACAATGAAGTCATATCATCGACAAAATTAAGAGAACTCGATTCCAAAAAATTAAATTGATCTATCTTTCTTCAGCAGAGTCTAACAGAAAACATATCGATAGTATCGCTCTTTTATCTACATTCATTTTTGACTCATCAAGAAATTCTAATTTATAAAAATCCCTAATGGAAAACTTTCTCGAATACTCAGCATATAATTCATTTTCAGCATTAAAAAATTGATAATGCAATCTTAGAANTAGTAGGATAAAATCAACTCGATCACCAATTAGGCTGAATTTTCTTAATAGAGTTTTAAAAAATCCCCCTTTTGCTCTCATATATCCAATTACATTGTTCTCTTGATCCTCTATAGTCCAAGTTTCTCTCCAAAACCAACTTCTCCAAAATTTTCTTCTAAACCTNGCAAGAAAATTATCCTTATTATCAATTGCAGCAAATGATCCAAAACTATCTGTGATTGACTCATCAACCATAGTCATCATTTTTGGATCNGTATCACTACTACCCTCATAAACATGTAAATCTCTCTTTAACCATAACCTATCTCTTTTTGCGTAAAAATATTTTTCATTAGATACTGGATCATGAACATTGTACGCCTCTTGAGCTGCGAATAAAGCTTTTGTACTTTGTCTGTATTCATAAATTGATTGTTTGAATGGATCTTTTTGTTCACTCATNGGTTCCAGNTACAAATTACAAATAAAAAAATTTCTCTATTAATTCATATTTTTACTANTTCATGATTAAAAAATGATGATGATTAAATCATAAATAAAAATAATGAAAATAATAGAATATAATGATTGAATATCCAGTTCTTGTTTTACATAATGTAGTTTCATCTAGTTCATGTATCGAATTCGTCAAAATTTCTGCAGGTATGGGATTTAAAACAGTTGCCATCACTCAAGCTCAAGGTTCAGCAGCACAAAGAGGATTACCGGCAGCTCAAAAAANCGCAATGCAAAATAATATTAATTTTTTCTCTCTTAATAGTTTAGACGACATTAAAGAACTTCTTAAACCAGATTTAATGATTTTAGTCGCACCNCCGCCATATGGTAAAAAAAATCTTGACCATGATTTTGTTCAAACACTCAAAGATAAAAGATGGGTTGCAATATTTGGAGGTAATGATCCTGGAATAGGTCGCAAAGATTTAGAAAAAGGAGATGAGGTAGTTCAATTACCCGCAGGTGATATTGGGTCAATAGGAACACTTACCCTTGGTTTAGCATTGTTAACAGGAAAATTTTCTTTCAATAAATAATTTGGTTTTTTATAATGCCTGACAATAACGATAATGTATCTAGAAAAAGAATCAAAACATCAACAAAATCATTTGGTTCCTCAAAAAAAGAAACACATGACTCATCTTATTTTTATGACTCAAAATTA
>PBWW01000050.1 GCA_002728275.1 Candidatus Heimdallarchaeota archaeon | reverse complement strand
GATTGGATTATTTGGTGTTGAAAATGTTGGAAATATTTTATGGATTGATGCAATTACATTCATTATTGCACTTTTGCCTATAATTTTTATTTCAATTCCAAGTATATCAAAAAATGATAATGAAAAAGAAGGGGATTTTTTAGTCGAGTTCAAGGAAGGAGTAAATTATATTACGAAAACAGATGGATTATTATCATTATTGGTGGCATTTACAACTGCTAATTTTTGTGGAATCCCGATCTTTACATTATTGCCTCTAATCATAATTAGTCCACTCTATTTGAATGAGAATGAAGGTTTATTGGCGATCGCAATGTTCATTCAAGCATTGGGATCAATACTTGGATCAATACACATTTCTAAAACTAAGATATTCAAAAATAATGCTTTAGGGGTATTTGTAGGTTTATTTGCATTATATGTTGCTAATATAGTTATAGGGGTTGGTGTGATAGTCAATTCTTTAATTGCAATATTTGTAGGTTTGTTTTTCACAGGTTATATGATACCTGTTGCAAATATTTCCAGTCAAACAATTTGGCAGACTTCTGTTCCTTTGGAATTACAAGGGCGAGCATATGGTGTTAGAAGGTTTGTGGCTCAGGTTTTAGGTCCGTTTTCAATGATTTTTGCAGGCTATTTTGGAGAAGTAATAGGAGTTGCAGAGGTAATCCTAGGAACTTCTATTATTGGATTAGCACTTTTGAATTACTTATGGTTTTATACTAAATTACCTAATGTTGAAAGAATACTGAATGAACAATTAAATGTTAATGATTGAAATCATTAATTTTATCGATTAATGAGAATGTGCATTTAGTGTGTCCATGATAAATTATTTTAAAAATAACCGCCAAATCTTGAATATATTGGAAGTATTGTTATGAGTACCACCATGCAAGAACGAAGAAGAAATAGACCAAAGAGTATAAAATGGCAAGCAGAGCTATTGGAAGTAATTGACGAAAGTCCAGATGTTAGAACATTTAGATTTAGAAAACCTGAAGGTTGGACCTTTATTCCAGGTCAATACGTGATGGTCTTCTTTCCTGAAGTTTTTGGTAAAAAAAATAGGGCGTACTCAATTGCATCAAGTCCAAATAATGAATATTTGGAATTAACCATAAAATTGTATGGAATTTTCACGCATCATATGTGGACACAAAAACCAGGTGATGTATGGACATTAAGAGGTCCTTATGGTCATTATGTATTAAATACAGAGTCTGATAGAGATGTATTATTAATTTCCGCTGGAGTTGGAGTGACACCAAATATGTCTATGATGCGATGGGCAACAGAGGAAAAATTAGAAAGAAGATTTTTACATTTGTATTCCAATAAGAAAACAAGAGATATGGTTTTTGATGAGGAAATCGATGAGATTTGTTCTGATAATAAACATATCAAAAATATTCATACTCTTACTAGATATCAAGAAAATGTAGACGATGTTTGGGATGGCAGATTAGGAAGAATATCAGAAAATATGATTAGAGAAGAATTATCTGAATGGTTGGACTCAGGTAGAGAACTTCCTGAGGTTTATTCGTGTGGCCCTGAAGTTATGAACATGATGGTGAAAGAACTATTAATCAGTATGGGATGGGATGAGAAAGACATCCATTATGAAAAATTCTGGTAATTATATCATTGTGAAGATATTATTTATTTCAAGGTGTATCTATTCGGTTTGAAAAAATAGCTAAAGATAAAAGATATTATTTCATTTGTTGATTTATGACATTTACTTCTGCATTAGGTGGTTTTCATAAATTATCACAAGATGAAAAAATAAAAAAAATTCAAGAATTAATTGGACTTAGTGAGGATGAGGTATCCGTATTAACTGTAGCTGATCCACCAGTTACGATCGAAAACATGATTGGTGTAATGACAATGCCAATTGGTATTGCTACTAATTTTAAAATAAATGATGTTGATAAATTAATTACCTTTGCGGTAGAAGAAGCAAGTGTAGTCGCTGCAGCATCAAACGCTGCTAAAATTGCGAGATTTAATGGAGGTTTTACTACTTCCAATACTGGGCCATTTATGATAGGTCAAATACAATTGTTAGAAGTGCCGAATCCAAAAAAGGCAGCAAAAAATATATTGGGAAAAAAAGACGAATTGATAAAAAAAGCAAATGATAAAGATCCAATATTAGTAAAATTTGGAGGAGGAGCTGTAGATTTAGAAACAAGAGTAATCAAAACAGCATCTGGAAAAATGTTAATTGTGCATTTAATTGTAAATTGTTTGGATGCTATGGGGGCTAATGCTGTTAACACTATGGCTGAGGCAATTGCGAGTGATCTAGAAAATATTTCTGGAGGGGTTGCTAACCTTAGAATAATATCTAATCTAGCTGATAAAAGATTGGTAACGGCAGAGGCGATATTTGATAAAAATATGCTTGGTGGAGATGAGGTAGTAAAACGAATTTATGATGCATGGGCTTTTGCAGATGCAGATCCATATAGAGCAGCCACTCATAATAAAGGAATTATGAATGCAATATCTGCGATAACTTTAGCTACTGCCAATGATTGGAGAGCAATTGAAGCAGGTGCACATGCATTCGCTGTGAGAGATGGAAAATATAGCTCATTAACAACTTATGAAATAAATTCAGATGGACATTTAGTTGGTAAAATAGTACTGCCTTTGGCTTTAGGTACTATAGGTGGAGCAACTAAAGTACACCCAACNGCTCAGATAAATTTGAAAATTATGATGATAAAAAATGCAATTGATTTGGCTGAAATTGTTGCATGTGCTGGATTGGCACAAAATTTAGCTGCATTGAGAGCTTTGTCTGATGAAGGAATTCAAAAAGGTCATATGAAATTACATGCAGTTAATATTGCAAAATCAGTTGGGGCTGTCGGTGAAGAAATTGAGAAAGTTGTGGAAAGAATAGTTTCTGAGAATTCGATAAGAATGGATAGAGCTGAACAAGTATTAAATAATTTAAGAGAAAATAATTAATTTATTTGTAAAATCTAACTTCATTATCTTTATACCAATCATGAATAATTTTTGTCGCTTCATTTGCTGCTTTTATTGCTGTGTCTTCGCCTTTTGTTGCAAACTCATTCGTGACTCGATTAGCATAAACTGCACATACCGCTCCACTTTTGATATTATAAAGTGAACTTAAAATGAAAAGTAATGATGCTTCCATTTCAAAATTAATAACTCCTGCTTTGGTTAAATCATCAACTAAACTTTGTCTGTGACTAGGTAAGTAATTATCATATCCAGGTCTACCTTGACCAACATAAAATGATGATGATGTTGCAGTGATACCAACATGATATGGTAAATTATTTTCTTCTGATGCTCTAATTAGTGCGGATGTGATTAAGTTTGAAGCAATTGCAGGATATTCAGGCATAACATAATGCTTAGATGTATCCTCCAATCTGACAGCAGCTTTAGAAATGACAATATCTCCCAACTCTATATCTTTTGAGAGTACTCCACAACTACCTACACGGATTATATGTTTCATATCAAGATTTTTTAGTTCTGCAACTGCAATCTCTACTGCTGCAGGGCCAATACCGGACGATAAGGCAGATATGGGTGCACCTTTGTACTCGCATTTATAGGTAACATATTGTCTATAATCAGCTATTTTTTCTGAAATATCCCAATTTGATGCAATTTTTTCTACTCTTTTAGGATCCCCTGGCATAAGTACAATATTTGGTAAATCTCCTTTTTTCAATTGTATATGATATTGTAAACCTTCTTCTGTTTGAGCTTTATTAGCATCACCGGTTGCATTCATAGTATCGATATTTTGTTTGTGTTTACAAGCTTTATTATTTTTATCTGGTAGGATGAGTAAGATATTGATTATGGAAACCCTATTTTAGATAAAATATATTTGATATTTATGGAAATCAACTTGAAGTTAGATAATGTTAGTCTAATTTTAGGTGAGGGGAAATTAAAATTAATACATCAGATAAATATGACTTTAGAACCAGGAATTCATTGTTTGTTAGGACCGAATGGATCTGGAAAAACATTGACTAATAGAATGGTATCTCTAATTGAAAAGGTGACAGAGGGTGAAATTAAATTAGGTGATGATAAAATAAACCCATGGAGTAATGATGAGACTAAGTTACAAAATATTAGGAAAATAGGATATATGAGACAACAACCTATTTTTTTGAATGATAATGTGAAAAATAATATTTTATTACCTTTGAAATTAAGAAAAGTGAGTAAAGAAAATCAGATACGTAAAATTAATATGGTTTTAGATGATTATGAATTGTCTGATATTGCTGAGACGAATATAAATGAATTATCTGTGGGTCAACAACAAAAGGTTGCATTGGCTAGGACAATGATTACTGAACCTGAAATAGTAATATTGGATGAGCCCACCAATAGTTTAGATATGAAAAATACTAGATGGTTTGAGGATAAAATTAAATTATTAATTGAAAAGAAATCGATGATAATTTTGTGGACATCGCATGATATGAATCAAGTTAGAAGAATTGCAAAATATTGTTCAGTTATTATAGAGGGGGAAATAAGAGAAAGTGGATTGGTAGTTAATATTTTTGAAAATGCAAAAGATGAATTAGTTAGAGCTTATCTGGCTGGCGAGTTAATTTAATGTTTAACTGAAACTGTTTTTCTCCATGATGAATACCATGATGAAAACTTCATCCATTCGATAATATTATTTTTCTTGATAGCATAGAATACTTTTCTTTGATATTCGATACTATCCTCTGCGGTCATTTTGAAAGTTCTCTTTGGTTTACCATGAGTTCCGGGTATGACTAACCACTGTTTTTTAACATATATTAAAGAGTGTGAAGTTACTTCATCTCCATTTGGAGCAATCAAATGAACATGAGCTAGGTCTTCCACTCTTGCAAATATTCGTAGAAGATTATTTGACATCATTGGATTTTTTAAAGTTGATTGAGTTAAGGAAGTAAATAGTACTGAAACAATTCTCCAAGTCTCAAATGAGTCAATTTTACCATCTTTTGCATGTGAAATCATGTTCTCTACATTCTCCCATTTTAGAGGGACTATAAAATCAGGATTTTCTGGAAGTCCGGGATCTATGTTTACCTCGGTATCTCCGACTGCAATTGTCAATTCCTCTTTTGTTTCTTCAATAATAATTCCAATAACATCAAAAATTCCTTGGAAAAAATTTACAATGTCTGGGGTTTGATTTATTTTACGCCAAACGTCTAAAGCAGAGGAAGGTTTACTGTTTTCCATATAAATGATTTAAAGATGAATATGATATATAATTTTCTTAGGAAATAAATTTAATTTATACAAATTAGAAATTTAAAGTACCATTTTATATTGATCAAGACAAAAATTATATGATTAGAATAAAGTTATTACAGTAGGATTGAGTAAAGATGATAGATGAAATAATTGAAAGTATTATTATTCTTTTAAATTCATCTGAAATTCTTGGTATTATCTCATTATCAATACTTGTATCTAATTCTGCAGTGATAATAGCATCACTAATTGGTATTCCAATTGGAATATTATTAGGTTTAAAGAAAAATAAATCGTCTTCATTTACCATTTCAATTTTAAACACAGGAATGGGTTTACCTCCTGTTTTTGTTGGTTTAGTTGTATATCTAATGTTGTATAGACAAGGACCTTTAGGAAATTTTGAAATATTATTTACTCCTATTGCAATGATTATAGCCCAATCAATACTCACAATACCCATAATAATTGGTATAACTAGATCTACTATACTTGATTTACCTGAGGCATTACCCGAAATGATAGAGTCCATGGGAGGAACTAAATTTCAACAATTATCGATATTATTTAGAGAGGCAAGATCTGGAATAATAATTGCAATAATTGTTGCATTAGGTAGAGCATTTAGTGAAGTGGGGGCAATATTAATTGTGGGAGGAAATATTCGATTTTCAACAAGAGTACTTACTACATCAATTATTACTGAAATTGGACAAGGGAATAGAGGAATGGCTGTGACTCTTGGGTTAGTATTACTAATTATATCATATACACTAGTGTCATTTATGACATATTTTCATTTGAGAAGTTCAAGAAAA
>PBWW01000049.1 GCA_002728275.1 Candidatus Heimdallarchaeota archaeon | reverse complement strand
ATAAATAACACATTGTCATTAGGTGGTACCAATATAAGCAAGGAAGTAATAAAATTTTGTGAGAATAAAGAAATCATAGCGCTGTTGGACGGAGATCGCGGCGGAGATGCAATTTTGAAAGAGTTATTGATAAAGATGAAAATCGATTATGTTGCAAGAGCACCATCTAATAAAGAAATTGAGCATTTGGATTTAGATATTTTGAAAAAAGTGATTGAGAATAAAACAAAAGTCATTAAATCAGAGTTTTATGAAAACAAAATATCATTATTGGAATTTTTGAAAAAAAATCAATTAACTCGAAAATATAAACTAAAGAGATAATAATTTTGAGTAAAATAAGTCCCAATCTTTTTGATCAATATCCATACCTAGTTGCCCTACATTACCATGGAAGTCTCCTCCACTTGTTTTTAATAGGTCATTTTCTAATAAAAATTTATCCAAGAATTTGTTACCTTTACTTTCAAAATTTTGAGAGATTGGATATTTATCCTCATAATTGTAATAACGTTCGACACCATCGATCCCATGATGCAAAAG
Organism: Candidatus Heimdallarchaeota archaeon; assembly: GCA_002728275.1. GTDB lineage: Archaea > Asgardarchaeota > Heimdallarchaeia > Heimdallarchaeales > Kariarchaeaceae > Kariarchaeum > Kariarchaeum pelagium. The sequence goes on along the minus strand of PBWW01000049.1, from coordinate 27,783 downwards.
AGTCATTGCAACATTTGTCAATGAAACCATATTCTCTTTTAAGCCATGCATAGGATGCGCCCAAATTACTAAACCCCGATTTTTTTTTATAAGAGGAATAATTTCATCAGCGGTGGGAGTATACCTTGATGCGTATAAAGAACCACCTTCGTTAAGATAGATATCAAAGGCTTTTTCAAAATTTTGTACATAACCTTTTTCTATAAGAACCCTTGCGAGATGCGGTCTAGAAAGTATATCAATTGGTTGTGTAGACTTTCCATCTATATCTTTACTAGCCTCAGCTAATATATCTTCATATGAAATATCTATTCCCAATTTCTGTGCGTTATTTATCATCTTCTTCATTCGATTAACTCTAGAATATTTTATTTCAGTGAGCAATTGTTTGAGATCGATACTCACATTTTCTAATTTAATGTTAAAATAGGCCAATAAATGTACTGTAAAACCTTCGATCAAAGTTGACAATTCAATGCCTGAGATTAAGATACCCGAGTAGATCTCTTTTTTAATTTTTTGTGCTTCTATGCTTCCACTAAAATTATCATGATCAGTTACACAAAGTGCAGAAATATTATTTTTTTCTGCATATTTTAGGAGATTAGATACACTCCATGTTCCATCAGAGTGAGTTGAATGAACATGAAGATCTATTTTCATAATATATCAAAATATAATAAATTATAAATTTATTTTGATGTTTACTATTCCACAGCAATCATGGTCATTGTGGATCTTATTTTTGGGATGTTTCTTAGACTACCTGTAACTCCAGTCTTCAATTTATCTAATGAATCTGAACTCACTTTTACGATAAGATCATAAATACCATAGACTAAATGGACTGAGTCCACTTCAGGGATTTTCTTAAGAGCATCCATAACTTCTTGTTCTCCAGCTACATCGGTGTTAATTAAAATAAATGCGAGTGCCATATTATATTTACCTTGAAGTATTTATTTACTTCAATTGATTAAATTTAGTAAAAGATAAATAGTTTTCTTCTAAGTTCTGTGTTTTTATTCAATCATAGATGGTAAATGATAATCGGGTAAATTAATCTATAATTTCATTTTCTGATAACCATTTTTCTGCATCAATAGCAGATTTACAACCATCTGCTGCAGCTGTGATTGCTTGCCGATATCTGGTATCAACTACATCACCTGCTGCAAATACACCATCGATATTAGTCATAGTGTGTATATTTGTTTCTAAGTAACCTTCCGATGTTTTTGATATGACATCGGGTAAAAAATCTGTATTTGGAATATGGCCGATGGCCATGAACAAACCATCTAAATCCATTTCGGTGACTTCATTTGTATTAACATTTTTAAGATGGATACCAGTAAGTTTTGAGATAAAGCCATCTTTTTCGTAGAGATATTTGGTTACGATAGTATCCCAAATTATTTCTATTTTAGGATGTTTCATGACTCTAGTTGCCATAATTTTTGATGCCCTAAATTCCGATCTACGGTGAATTAAAGTAACTTTACGTGCATATTTTGTTAAGAATAAAGCTTCCTCCATTGCACTGTCTCCACCACCGACGACAGCGATATTGGCATCTTTAAAAAATGCACCATCACAAGTTGCACATGAAGATAAACCTGAACCTATTAATTCTTTTTCATTTTCTAAATCTAACCATTTTGCGGATGCTCCTGTTGCAATAATAATTGAATGTGTTTTTATTTCTTTATCATATGTTTTAACAACATAAGGATGTTGGGTTAAATCTAATCCAATGACATCTTCATTAAATATTTTAGACCCAAATTTCTCTGCCTGTAGTCTAAATTCATCCATTAGTTTTGGACCCAAAATTCCTTCTGGAAATCCAGGAAAATTTTCTACATCAGTTGTTAACATTAATTGACCTCCTGCTTGATAACCAGCAAAAATAGTAGGGTTTAAGGCTGCTCTTGAAGCATAAATACCTGCAGTATAGCCAGTAGGTCCACCACCTATGATTACTAAATTCTCTATAGTTTCATTGGAATTTTTCATATTAATTTTATTAGTTCATAATTTAAAAAATGATAGAATTGATAACATAAACTCTGATAAAGAATATTACTTAGGTTAAGTTATATAAATTAATGAAAGTAAGAATTTATTTTCCATTCGATAATTTATTAATTAGTGAAATAGATTGATCATATTCACGAACTGTGATTAGTAACAAAGTGATAATATGAAATTAAATATTTTTGAAAGATTATTAAAAATTGAAGTAGGATATGCACATTGTGATGTTCCATGTGGAATTTATGATCCATATCCAGCGCAGATAGATGCTCATACATGTCTAAGAATGACAGGGTTGCTTAAAAATTTAGAGGCAAATGATCCTTTAAGGGATGTAAAATTTAGCAGATATATTGAAAACAATGAAAAACATGCAGAGGATTTAAAGAATAAAATTAGAGTAATTTATGGGGATTTCTTAACACCTGGCAAGGTTGAAAATGATGACGAATTAGTGTTGCTAGTGAGGGATATATTAAAAGAAGCGTCAAATCAGAGACAAAATCCAAATGAAGTAAATGCATTGAAACTTGTGGATAGCGTCAATAAGTTTTCTGAGATATTTTGGAAAGTAAAAGGAGTAGCAACCAAAAAAGTAGCATCCCCATATCCAACTAATGGTGATATGGTAATACCATTATAATTCAAAAATGAAAATAATAAAAGTCTTTGGCAATTCTATGGAACCCCATATGAGGCATGGAGATTATTTATTAGGGGTCAACTTTAATAAAAAACAATTACAATATTGTAACGTAGTTGCATTTAATTATAACTCTAAATTAATTGTGAAAAGATTAATTGGATTGCCCGGAGATCAAGTAAATATTGTAGGAGAAGATATTTGGATTAACAATAATTATAAGCTTCCTATGAATTTTAGTCAATTTAAATCAAAAGAAAGTATAGAAATAATTACAGCCCATGATTCCGTTAGCGTATTAGGGGATAATTCTAATAATTCATTAGACAGTAGGAAGATTGGTTCAATACCTATAGAAGATATTAAATTTAGAATTATATTTAACATCAGTAGATTTAGAGTAATATAAAATATGAAAAAATTTTATAATTATTTTACGTATATATACCCATATTACAGTCACTTTTTATTTTAAAAAAAATATTTAATTTATGGAAAAAATATTAAATATTTTAGAGAAAAATAATTATAAATGTGAAAAAAACAGAATAAAGGACTACAAATATTCAAAATTAGATATAGAGGAGATCTTTGATGTCTTTGGCATCTAAAGATGAATTAAGGACTTCTTTGATTGATAGACGTTGGAAAGATATTAAATCTAGTATCTTTTCAATCACAAAATCTCATAGAAAATATGAGATGCTACTATGTCTGTTGACTCAAAGGGAGGAATTTACATTCAAACCAAACATAAGGGAGATCACCAATTTTGTAGGATATGATTTAGCGATGAATTCAATTGCAAGTTGGAATTGGAAACCCTTGGGTAGTGAAAAGAATATTGAAAATGATGCAAATGAAATAGGGAGATATGGATCAGAGTTAATGATATTGCATTCAATAAAAGAAGCTGTGAAAAATGGTTTATTAAATTGGTATAATGATAAGTTAATAGAGACTGAAAGAGGAAAAATTCATTTTGATAAATTAAATTCCTATAATGTTGATGTTACTGGAGCATCGATGGACAGAGTAGGGAAACAATTGATGCTTAATAGACTAACCAAACAACAAAAAGAGATGGATCCACTTCAAAATAATCAAAATGTAAAAAATTTATATGGGGAAAATTCAATATTGATGTTACTGAGAGTTCCGCTACCGTTTTACCAAAGCAGATATCTATTATCAGAGGATGAAATTAGTTATTTGCTTAAATTTCATGAGGAGTTAATTTTAAAATCTAGTATAGGAAGTAATGGAGTAATTAGAGTAAGATTGAAGAATGATTCTATCACAACTAAAATCTTGAGAAAATTAAGTGCATCGACATATAAAAAACAAAAAAGACCTAAATTTATAGTTTGTATTGAAGACAAATATAAAAAACAAGATGATAAAGTGGAATTTCATGTTGGTTTAGGTGCATTAACCATGTTTGCTATGTTTTTAGCTAGCTTTGACAAAGATAGACTGTTGGATAAAGCGATGAGATTTGAGAGAGTTGTTCAAGAGGTTATTGAACAATCCGAAAATTGGAAAGTGGTAGAGTCAAATAGAGATATTGTTCTTGAAAATGGTGAGATTGTTACTGAAATTGATATAATTGCGAAATCAACAAAAGATACTGATAATTGGATAACTTGTGAGGTTAAGGATTTCAGTTTTTGGAAAGGTTGGATATATGGCTATGGTGGAGATTATAGAAAAGAATATTATGAGAAAGCAGTTGGAAAATTACCTTTCAAAGAAAAGTTCATTATGAAAACACATAATCTTAAAGATTTGAAATCAATCATTGTGACAAGTATTCCAGAGTCTTATCATGAGGTTAATGGTGTTTCTTTAATTTATATTTCAGATTTAATAGAATTTCTCGAAAAGATATTAGGGAATGAATATGTCAAAAGGAAACAATATTCAGGTTCTAATTATTTAGTTAGATATTTTGACAGATTATTTTTAGATTATTCGAAATTAGATCAATTATTGAATGAAGTTGATAAATTAAGGAATGATATATCAAAGATAGAAATAGAAGTAAATCAGGTGAAAAAGGAATATGATAGTATTAGAGATACATATGAGATATTAGTATCAGAGTACTCTACTCTTGATGTCACAGAGAAACTTGCCAAGAAACGTTTATTGATGGATAAAGGAGAGAACCATTATGAATTGGAGGAAAATTTGAAATCAATAAAAATAAGTAAAAATAAAGTTATAAGAGAAAGAAATATGAAAGCGAAAGTACTTCATGAACTTAGAGACAAATATGATGAGCTTAACCTTATGATATCAGAAATTAATAAAGAAGTAAATGGCATCTCTAATTCTAAAGATATGAACGTTCCTGCTAGAGGATTAAATTAAATGGATTACAAATATGTTATAAAGTCGTTGCGAGAGCAATATGATGAAAATGAAATTGGCTTAATATATAATAATATATTCGAACTACTTATTGCTACGGTGTTATCTGCTCAAACAACAGATCAAAAGGTAAATAAAATAGGGAAGACGCTTTTCAAAAAATATCCGGATTTAGAAAACTTAGCTAATGCTAGTTTGGAGGATGTAATAGAAATCATAAAAGAACTTGGATTATTTAACATTAAAGCTAAAAATATAATTAACATTTCAAAGATGATATTGAGTGATTTTGAGGGGATAATACCAGATAACATGAATGATTTAATTAAACTACCTGGAGTTGGTAGAAAAACTGCGAATGTGGTGTTGACAAACGGATTTGACAAGTATGGAATAGGCATTGTAGTTGACACACATGTAATAAGACTAAGTAATAGATTTAATTGGGTGAATGGCGATAATGCGAGTATTGTTGAGACAAAATTAATGAGTATGATAGACAAAAAATATTGGAGACCAATTACAAATCTATTAATCTTACATGGCAGAAATATATGTAAAGCAAAAAAACCGCAATGTAAAAATTGCATATTAAATTTAAAATGCCCTTCTGTTAATTAATCAAATTCATTTTGAGTATGGTAAAATTATATCTATTAAATCAATTTGGGATACAATCATTCTACGGCAACAATATTTGAACAAACCTAAGTCATCTAAAACTTCTTTGGGATTATTTCCATCTTTAACTCGATTTACATAGGGTTCATATTTATCAGCTACAATTTGTCCACAACTAAAACATCTTACAGGGGTAAGCATAATTTAAAACCGATATGATCATTTTAAATATTTGTGGAATAGTCCCACTTAGTGAAAAAATAATTAGTCTTAGATCAACATAATTCATTTAGTTGATAGTATTACTATTGATAGATTATTCATAATATCGATTTGTATTACATCGCTATTTTTTAAATAAATGAAATACAAGATAATTCAGTGTCCGCATCTACTGATTTAGAATTATTTCAAGAAAATATCGATGACTCAACTTTATTAACACCTTTGGACGAATATTTAACTTCTGGAGTTCATATAGGTACTACCATAAGAACCGAAGATATGAAACCTTTTGTATTTAGAGTGAGAAAAGATGGATTATATGTATTAGATATCAAAAAAACTGATGACAGAATTAGAGCAGCAGCTAGATTATTAGCAAGCTATGAGCCTGAAGAAGTATTAATAATATCATCAAGGCAATATGGAACAGTGCCATCAACTAAATTAGCAAGATTATGTAGTTTTAAGACAATACCAGGAAGGTTTGTACCAGGATCATTAACAAATCCAAATACTAAACACTATATTGAACCAAAAATTATTCTAATAAATGACCCAAGAACAGATAAACAAGCATTACAAGAAGCAGTAAAAATGAATTTACCGGTAGTGAGTTTATGTGATACTGATAATTTGACATCTTATGTTGATTTAGTGGTACCTGCGAATAATAAAGGTAGAAGAGCGTTAGCAAGGGTATATCTATTATTAGCCACTCAAATACTTAGAGAGCGAGGCGAATTATCAGAAGAGGAAGATTTAGGATTGAGTATAGATGATTTTTCATTCAAAGTGCTAAGAAATTAATTTAACTAAATTAAAAAAAAAATAGCTTCATGATTAAATTATTAAGATAAATTTTTCAAGAAGATATGAAATTTGGGATTATGGCCGATGCTTCTGCACCTGCAAAAATCATATTCTCTGGAGAGCATTCCGTGGTTTATGGTCAACCAGCATTGGCAATTGCAATAGATCTGAGATGTCATGTGAAAATAACTAAAGATGGGGAGGGGTTGTTAATAACTTCGAAGAATTACATCCAAAAATATTATTATTCAACTGCTAAATTGGAAAATGTCTTATCTGGTAAAACAATAAATTCGAAATTAGATAATATTGCCATGGCTGTTTTAACTGTGTTTAAACCAAATGAAATTTCACATAAACTTGAAATTAATTCTGAAATACCTATCGGTGCGGGATTAGGAAGCTCTGCGGCAGTAGCAGTAGCAACTGTTACTGCGGCTTTAAAAATTAAAGGGGAAAAGTATGATAGTAAAACCATTTCAGATAAAGCATTTATTTGTGAAAAAATAGCACATGGGAATCCATCGGGAATAGATAATTTAATTTCTACATATGGTGGGATCGTAAGATTTCAAAATGGAAATATGACAAAATTAGAATTAGAATATGAGATCCCTATAATAATAATAGATACTAAGATACCTAAGGAAACTAAAAAAATGGTTGAATTAGTGAAAAAAAATTGGAAATCAAATCCTGAAAGATATAATGATATTTTTAATAAAATGGGAACATTGACAAGTAAAATTGAGAAAGAATTGTTAAATAATAATTTGGAGAATATAGGAAATTTAATGTTAGAAAACCAAAAATTTTTAGAAAAAATTGGAGTCGGGATCCCAAATATTGAAAAATTGATGTCTAATTTAAGCAAATTAAATACATTTGGATATAAAATTACTGGAGCAGGAGGAGGGGGAGCAATGATAGTTTTAATGAAAAATGGAGACACTAAAGAAGCCATTAAAATAGTTGAGACTTTAGGATATGATGTATATGAAACAAAAATTACTAATTTAGGAGTAAATTAATGATGAAGAAATTATTGATTATAAAATTGGGTGGTGCTGCAATTACTGATAAAAAATCATTGAAAACAGCAAAAACAGATATAATCAAGAAAATTGCGGAGCAAATAAAAATACTCCATGAACAAAAATATAAAATTATAATTGTGCATGGAGCAGGATCTTTCGGTCATATATTAGCTAATGAATATGGTTTTAATGGTGAGGATAATTTAAATTTGAATGAAAATATGGGATTAGGAGTTTCCAAAATAAGAAATTCAGTACAGAAATTAAATCAAATAATATTAGATATTTTTGATGATTACAACATAAAATCATATTCAATTCCTGTGAGTTCAAATATTTTAAAAATGGGTAAATTAGATGGAAAATTAGAATTCTTCAATCTATTTAATTTAGCATTGGAAAATAATTTAATCCCAATTACATATGGCGACATTTGTTTAAATGATGGTATAGAAAAATTCAAAATTATTTCAGGTGATTACATTATGGAAGAATTAGTAAAGAAAATTGATGGAGAGAAGTATGTAATTTTTGGATCTAACGTAGACGGATATTATGAGTATAATGATGGAGAAAAAAACATAATACATAAAATCAAATTTTCTGAGATTGATAAAATTATTAAAAATAAATTTGATGAGGATTATATAGATGTGACAGGAGGAATAAAAGGAAAATTAAGGAGCATTTCTAATTTAGGCAAACATGTAAATCAAGTAGATCTGATTAATTTAGAAAAAGATAATGCAATATTAGATTTAATAGATGAAAATATAGAATTGAAAACAACTTTTACAAAATAAAGGATAAAATGAATAAAATGGTTTTTATTTAATTGATCAGTATTTTTAATGATGTCTTTAAAAAATGAAAGTAAATCTGAAGGGATAAATTTAGAAAGATCTGAACTAAGATATGTTTTCTTTTCATATGATCAAGAAAGTTTGATTGATGATTTTTTAAAATTAGGTTTTGAAAAACAAATCTATCAAGAAACACCTGTTACAAGAACAATTTATTTTGGATCGGTAAGTGGTTTAGAGAGAGGTATGAGTCTAAAGGCAAGGGTTTATTCACATGAAAATGTTAAAAATTTATGGAATATATCAAGTGATACTGAGTTTCAATTATTGGAAATTAAAAGCACATTATCTGATGAGGAGATTAGTGGTTTAGAGAATTTAAAATCAATTAATAAATTTGGATTAATTATTAATGAAAATCCTGAAGCAGCAGGAAATAATATATTTAGAATACAAAAAGCTAGTGAGGATGGGTTATTAAGAGATTCAACTATGAAATTAAAATCAAGATTGAGTAAAAAAGATATTAAAGCAGAAAGATCAATTTCAAAGTTAACTTTAGATGAAATTATAACTGTACTAACGACTAAATCGGAACTAGATGAAAGATTGTCAGAAAATGTATTAAAATTATTAAATGAAACTGTACGACCAAAATATAGAAAGAAATTAGTTCCTTTAGTAGTTACACAATATGAAAGAATACATCTAATACCAAAAAATGAAGATTGGAGAAAATATATTAGAATTACTATTGACCCGGGGGTGGATTATTTTAATCCAATCTTGGAGCCAGGTATAAAATTTACCAAGAGCAGAAATCTTAAAGCTGAATTTATGAAAAGAGAGAAATTTTCAAGATTAGAATTCAAAATTGATAGCCAAAAATTGTCATTAATGAAAGATTTAGAATTTTCAATTTCAAATCTATTACAAAAATATGGATGTTTGGCGACCATTTCAAAGAAATGGACAGGAATAACTGAAATCTCAGAGTATTACATAAAAAAACAAGCTTTATGGCGAGAACCATTAGGTACACAAATTTCAGGCTATTTTCCTGTAGACATAACTTGGTATGCTAATGGGTTTAATGATTACGAATTTGAAGATATAGTTAAAAAATCAAATGCATTTGAAATTTTTTCGGAAAAAAAACCAAGAACTTTAGTAAAAAATGAAAATTATGTTGAAGGATATTTGGGAGTACCAATTCCTAGTTTGATTGTAAATATAGAGGGGCCTGAGATAAAATATTTACTGCCTCCAAAAAGTTATCCGGTAAAGATTACTAGAGGGGAACCTGATTTTTATATAATTGAAGATTATGTGAAAGCAGTTAGATCAACTATTGTAGCGTCAAAATATGAATTAGATGATTTTTTACATCCCTCAATTGAAGTGGAGAATAACAACTTTTTGAGATCTTATGGATTTTTAGTCAAAGCAGTAGAAAGTAAAAGAATTTATAAATTAACCATAGAACAAAAAGTAGAAGTAAAATCTGGTCGAGCACCTATATCGGAATTCTATTGCAAAATGAGGTACTTAGGAACTCAAGAGAGATTATACCAGAAAAATAAAAATGCGATTTTTGGAGATTTACAATTATTTTATAATGAGTTTGCAAAAATTATGCAAAAACCTTTAGCATTAAAAATGGAGATTAATGATAAGGATATTTATCAAGAAAACTCTATTTCTAACTAAGTTTGATATTCTGTTTTAATTCATATTCTTTATATTATATTTCATTTTTATTCAATTACCGGATGTGAATTTATGAAAATAAATTCGAAGGGGTGAATTAAATGAGTTCAGACGCACCATCACAAGACTTAATCACTGATGCTTTAACTTTATTAGAGAGAATTAAAGACACAGGAAAAATTAGAAGAGGAACAAATGAGGTAACTAAAGCCTTAGAGAGAGGAACTGCGCTAATGGTATTCATTGGTGGAGATGTCTCCCCACCAGAGATAATTAGACATTTACCTTTACTTGCAAAAGAAAAAGATGTAGCATATTTAGAAGTGCCTTCTTCAGAAATATTAGGAAAATCTGCGGGATTAGATGTACCATCTGCATCAATTGCCGTTGCGGATGCAGGATCTTCTGAGGCAGAGCTAAGAAGTATAATTGAACGTGTTAAACAGTTCAATTAAAGGTGAAACCTGATGAGTGAAGATAATCAAGAAGCATTTCCTGCGGAAGTTATACAAATTGTTGGAAGAGCATCAACTGTAGGAGAAGTAATCCAAGTAAGAGCGAAGGTTTTAGAAGGGCCAGATGCGGATCGTATATTAACTAGAAATATTAAAGGACCATGTCAGCTTGGAGATATTTTAATGCTTAAAGATACTGAAAGAGAAGCAAGAACAATGAGGAGAAGATAATATGATAAGAGATTATGAATGTTCATTTTGTGGAAAAGATATTGATAGAGGTACTGGCATGATGTATGTGAAATTAGATGGATCAATACTAAGATTTTGCTCCAAAAAGTGTCGTATTTCTCAGGTTAATCATAAAAGGAATCCGCGAAAATTAAAATGGACAACAAAATACGAAAGAAAATATTAATCTGCGAATGGCCAATATTTTAAACCCGATTGTTTTTTAATTTTTTCAATTTCTTGAATTGTATTTTTTTCAATTTCAGTTATATTATTAAGATATTTTGTGATTATATTGTATGCATGTTTTGCACGAATATCAGCATATAGTGTGTCACCTTCTTTAAATTGACGACCGAAAACAGGACCACGCACTGCAATAGATACTTCTTGATCTATTGTTGCAGATTTGACAAAATCATCTTGATTTTTTATTTGATGAATAGTACCTATACGTTCATTATTTTGATTGATAAGTATGTCTCCAGTTTTAAGTTCTCCAGATAATATCTTTACACCCACTACCATTGGTTTAGATCTTTTAAACACATATTGAGGAATATGAGAGAGTTTAGTTGGTTTTGGTAATTCAGATAAAGTATCTGCTTTAGCATCTTTTTGAATTTGATCCATATAAAGGATATACTCATCGATCATTTGGTAGATTATGGGATGAGAAAAAATATGTACTCCTTCTTGAAAGGCTAATTCTTCTGCATCTTCTTTCATTTTCACATTGAATGCAAGTATTGCACCATATTCTGGTTCCATTTTAGCCATGATAGATGCATCAATCACATCTCTTCTAGAAACATCACCTACATCAGCAGATTTTATGGGGATACCTTTTTCTTTCATTATGGTGATGAGTGCTTCTAAAGATCCTAGAGTATCGGCCTTTATCATAATACCTTTTTCATCGGTATCAATTTTTACAGTGGACAATTCTTGAGTAATTTCTTTCATCAAGTTATCTGCATGCTCATCATTTTCTGCAACATATAAACCACCACCAGAGATGGCATCTCCTAAATTGGGTGCAGAGATTTTCATACCTGAAGCAGCATAAATGATATTTGGGTTATCAAATTTATCTCTTGGGTCTCTTATTTCGTCCAAAGGTTTGGGTTGAATTAAAGCGCGAATTTTAGTTTTAATCGGCCCATTTTTTCCCGAAATTATAATTATATCATTTGGGGTGATATGTCCATGGTATAGAATTACATTAATAGTAGTCCCTAATCCAACTTCCTCTTTAACTTCTAAGATGACTCCTTTTCCAGGACCATCAGTATAAGTTAGTTTTTTCATCATATATTGTTGGGTTAATCCTGCGATTACCATGAATAAATCAGTTACGCCTTCACCGGTTCTAGCAGAGGTTGGAACTATCGCAACATTTTTTGTAAAATCTTTTATTTTGTCATATCTATCAGATTGTACATTTAGCTGACTCAATTCACCCATAATTTGATAAATTTCATTGTCTAGTCGATTTTTAATTACACTATTTTGTTTTTTATAGCTATTAACAAAAGGCTCATCATCGAAACTTTTCCAACCACCTACACTATCTAATTTGTTTGCTGCAACAACAAATGGTACTTTAGATCGTCTTAATGTTTCAATTGATTCAAATGTTTGAGCTTGAAAACCTTTGGTCAAGTCCACCACTAAAATGGCGATATCTGCGATTGATGCTCCTCTTGTCCTTAATGACATGAATGCTGCATGTCCAGGGGTATCAATTATTAATATCCCTGGAGTTTTAAGGTTTAATTTACCCTGATGCAATTTTTTCGAGATTTCAAAAATAGTTTCTTTGGGAAATAAACTAGCACCAATATGTTGAGTGATCCCACCGGCTTCTCTTGCTTGAACGACTGTTTTGCGTACTTTATCCAATAAACTAGTTTTACCAGAGTCTACATGCCCCATTATTACTGCAATAGGTGCTCGAATTTTATTTAATTCATTGGGTTCTCCATCAATTTTGGAAACTTTATTATGTTTATCTTCAAGCATAGATTGTTATCTGAATTATAATTAAAAATTATTTGGGTAATTATATTTATTCATATAGCCATTCTTCTGAGATTGGTGACCAATTTACATATTCATTTTCATTAAAATATAATCCTAACTCATAAATTGCATTCTCTACTGAGTCAGATGCATGTATTAAATTTCGTCCGATATCTAAACCAAAATCACCCCTAATTGTTCCAGGAGCAGCTTCTGCAGGATTAGTACCACCAACTATTGTTCGGGTGACACTAACAGCATTATTACCAACTACTGCAATCGCAAGTACAGGACCTGAAGTTATAAATTCAACCAATTTATCGAAAAACGGTTTTCCTTTATGAACTAAATAGTGTTTTTGAGCTAATTCATTATCAACATGAATTAATTTCATACCAATAAGTCGCAATCCTTTTTTTTCAAATCTTGAAATGAGCTCGCCGATTAAACCTCTTTGAACAGCATCAGGTTTGAGTAAAATAAATTCTTTTTCCATTATTATCAAGTTATTATTTTCAAAATAATTTAAATTATTCTCTTTAGTTGCGTATGTCAAAGTTGATTAACTTATTATTTAATTATACCAATTAAATAGTAAAATACTACAATCATATTACTTAGTCATTAATATACTCAATATTTTTATGAATATAATAAAAGGTGAAATTATGAATAATATGGAACCAAAAAAAGTAGGAAATATGGATTTATTTCATGGTACTACTAATTTAGCATTAAAATATGACAAAGGTGTAATAATTGCAGCTGATAAAAGAGCTTCAATGGGATATATGGTAGCATCTCCATCGGTTAAGAAATTACTCCAAATTGATAATAGAAATGTGATGTCAATTGCTGGACTTCCATCTGATGCGATGTACTTAGGAAAGTTATTGAGAGCACAAATTAATTTATATGAATTAGAAAGAGAAAGAACAATTACAAGTAAAGCTGTAGCAAATTTACTTTCTACTATACTGCATAATCAGTATAGAACTGGTTTCCCATTTTTTGTTGGTTTATTATTAGCAGGGTATGATGATAATGGAGGGCATATCTACAATTATGATGCATCTGGTAGCATAACTGACGATCCTTTCACATCAACGGGTTCTGGTTCACCATATGCATTAGGTGCATTAGAAGCTCTTTGGAGAGAAAATCTCACATTAGAAGAGGGATTAGATATTGCCTTGACAGCTTTAAAAAGTTCTGTAAAAATTGATATAGCATCTGGTGATGGAATGGATTTATTCATTATAGATGAGGATGGCGCAAGAGAGCTTGAAAAGAGTAAAATGGCCGAAATTTTAGGAGATAGATATCCATTTCCTAAAAAGGATGTAGGGGGAAACTAAAATGTTTGGACCAAACGCATCACAGGGTTATGATAGAAGTTCTATCATGTATGCTCCAGATGGAAGAATAATACAAACAGAATATGCTAGAGAAGCAATGAGAAGAGGATCAATTGCACTGGCAATAAGATCAAACCAAGGAGTAGTGTTAGCAGGGAAATTAAAAGTAGTTGACTTAGATTTTCCTAATTCAAAAATTAGTAAAATAGATGAACATATATCAGTTATATTTTCGGGATATGCCGCGGACGGTAGAGTAATTATTGATAAGGCTCGAGTAGAAGCTGCGATACATAAATTGACTTATGATGAGACAATCGATTTAAGAAATTTAGCTACTACACTCGCAGATTATACACATCGATTTACAGTTCAAGGAGGTTTAAGACCATTAGGTATAGGATTATTGATTGCGGGAGTCGATGATTATAATAATGAACCAAATGTCTATTTCTTAAATCCTGGAGGTAATTTTACAAAAACTAGAGCAAAAGCCATAGGAGACGGAGATGGTAAGGCGATGAAGTTTTTAAAAGAAAAGAATGAAACCAAGAATATAGATGACATGACAATTGATGAATTGATCGATTTAGCTAAAGAAACTATTAGACATGTTTCAGAAGAAGAATTAAATGATGATGAAATTGAGATATGGTCAAAAAGTGTTATGAGTTCATAAATAAATTAAAAATTGAATTACAATAAGTGATGAATTTAATACATAAACCATATAATATATAAGTTTCAATCGTATAATATAGGCCGTATTTATGAAAATAATATTATTACATTCAGATAAGTTTGAGTATGTTCCCAAGAAAAAAGCAATAAAATCAGCAGAACAGATAAGTAAAGATCCTGTAAGTATTGATGAAGCATTAGTTGCGATGATATCGGTTGAAAAAAATGATGAAAAAGACTCTGAAACAATTACAAAGAAAGCCATTAAAGACATTTTAGAAGTAAAAAAAGAATTAAAAGTTGAAAATTTGGTTTTATATCCGTGGGTGCATTTGAGTTCTAGTCCAAGCAGACCTGATTTTGCACTTTCCATTTTAAGAAATATGGAAAAAAATTTGAAAGATATGAATGAGTTCAAAATACTAAAAAGAGCACCATTTGGTTGGTATAAAGGATTTGAAATTAAGGTAAAGGGGCATCCATTGTCAGAATTAAGTAGAGAAATAAATGCGGATATAATTGATGATGCTAAACCTATGGAAAGTAAATCTATAGAAGAAGAGGCTCAAGTGAAACATGAATATTTTGTTTATCATAATGGAGAGAGACTTGACCCCAAAAAATTCAATTTTAACAATAATAAAAACTTAAAAATATTTTTCTCATATGAGACTGATGGAAATAGATCAAATGATAAAGCTCCTGCACATGTAGAATTGATGCAGAATTTAGAATTAGTAGATTATGAACCTGCTTCGGACTCAGGAAATTTAAGATGGTACCCTTCAGGATGGCTAATAAAAAGACTCATAGAAGATCATGTGACTAATGTTCATATAGAAAATGGAGCATATTGTGTCGAAACACCAATAATGTATGATTTTTTACATCCATCCTTAGAGGCATATATGAATAGATTTCCTGCAAGACAATATACCATAAGGTCAGGGCAAAACAATTACTTTTTGAGATTTGCGGCTTGTTTTGGACAGTTTCTAATTGGTTCAGATGCGACAATTAGTTATAAAAATTTACCTTTGAAATTATTTGAAATGACTCATTACTCATTTAGAAGAGAACAAAGTGGTGAGCTAGCAGCTCTTAGAAGATTGAGAACATTCTCTATGCCGGATCAGCACACAATAGTAGCAGATATTGAAATGGCTAAAGATGAGTTTAGAAAACAGTTTATCTTGTGCCTTAAAATGATGAATGATTTTGAATTAGAATATGAGGGAGTATTTCGGTTTCAAAAAGAATTCTATAATGAAAATAAATCATGGATTGATAAAATGATATCAGAAGTCGATAAACCTGTGATGTTAGAATTATTTGATAAGAGGTATGCATATTTTGTATGTAAGTTTGAATTCAATGTAGTTGACCAACAGAAAAAGGCAGCAGCTTTATCAACAGTTCAAATTGATGTTGAAAATGCAGAGAGATTTGATATTAAATATGTTAGCAAAGATGGTAAAGAAAACTTCCCATTAATACTTCATACGTCATTATCAGGTGCAGTTGAAAGAGTACTATATGCAATACTTGAGAAATCTGCAAAAATAATGAGGGAGGGGAAAAAACCTAAATTCCCATTTTGGCTGACCCCTATACATGTAAGATTACTTCCAGTAGCAGATAAACATTTAGAATATTGTGTTGATTTAGCTAAAAAATTGGAAACTCATGGCTTAAGAGTAGATATTGATGATCGCAATGAAAGGGTTGGCAAGATGATAAGAAATGCTGAAAGAAATTGGATACCTTTTATTTTTGTTATTGGAGATGATGAAATTAAAAATGGAGTACTAAAAGGTAGATTGAGAGGAGAAGAAGATCGAAATTTTGAGGTGGAAGAACTAATAACCTTCTTGAAAGATAAAACAAGAGAATATCCAATAAGAAAATTACCTATGTCTAAATATTTGAGTAAAAGACCTATTTTTTATTCAAGAGGTAAATAATTATAGATCAAATTCAAGAACCCTAGAGTCAGTTACATTTAATTGCCCTACGCGTCTTATTATGAATTTAACATCCATAGATTTTGGTATTAATAATAAATCAATATTTCTTGATTGTTTCATTGATGGAGAGGATTTAACTAATTTAAATTGGCCTGAATGAATTTTAATTGACGTTCCAACTTTTAAATTTTGATCTATTTGTAAAGATGGATCTAATATACCAATAATGAGTTTTTTTTCCCATTCAATTGTTTTTACTAAAATAGCGTTACCTATTGTCTTAAACGAGATCTCACTTGAACTTATGACATCTAAAAAATCTTGAAATATTGGATTAAATTCAGAAATATCAAGATATTTTGATGGGTCTATTATTAATTTTTGAGTGTCAATTGGTTGATTTTTGATTTGGTAGTCGGATAATTGAATTGATTTGAATATAGAACTTGCAGATGAGAGAATAGTATTGAAATCAGGCTCAAATTTCATATTATCAGAAAATGACAGAGGCAATAATATTTCTATTATAGACCTGATATGCGTATCTTCATTTGCATTTTGAGATAGTATGATAGATTGGTGAAGTAATAACCAAGCTATTTCAAGCTTACCTACACTGATAAATTGAACGGCTAATTGTAAAACAAATTCAATTTCATTTGATGATTTTGCAATAGCTGCTTCTTCAACTGATTTTGTTGTAATTATAGTCATAATTATAGATAAAATCCTATGCAATTCTAAAATATCTTGACGATTTCGTTTTATACATAATTCAATAAATGAAGGTGTGAAATAGATTTTTAATCTATTTATTTGCTCAGTCAGTAGAAAAATAGTTATCCTCTGTAAATGTACTTCTATATCTAAACGGTCTTCCACCTCTGAATTCTCTAACATTATTATAAATAATTGATCAATAAATGATTGAGCATCGGATAATCTATGTTCTCCAATAGCGATGGTAGATTTCAATAGTAAAATATGTGCTAACGTGGTTAGAGCTTCTTTATATATCAAATCATCTTCTGTAAATATTTGCATTCTTACTTCGGTAATTAAATCTGTTAAACGATTTACGATTTCATTGAGCTCAAAATTTAATTGGTTATATTTTCCTTCATTAATCATATCAATATAATATGAAATGTCAGTCCTTACTATTTTGACAAAATTTTTTAATTCAATGTATTCTTGAAAGTCATGGATCTCATTTTGAGAGGTTTGAGGAGGTTCTACGTTTGGACTTTGGTTACGTATCACATCTAGTGCAGAATCCATAATTTTTTGTATACGGACTACCGGATCATATCTCCCTTTGGACTCAACGCTATAGGTGATTTCATCTGCGAATATTTTTTCATGCAATTTTGAAAGTATATTTGAGTCCTGTTTGTTAGTAGCTTTTTCAATTAATGATAATAAAAATGCGGAATTCATCATAGCAGTTTGTCCTAATTTTTGACTAACTTCTACGAGACGCCAATCAGATGAAACTATGGGATTATTATTAATTGAATTTAAATAAGACAAAGACATGTCAGGTAATTGAGGTAATTGTATATCGACCTTATTTTGAGCAGAAGTACAAAAACTACTTAGCTTTGCGTTATCAGTTTTTACTACTTCAATAAGTGGTTCAATAGACCGACGCATATACCATCTCATTTCATCGATAACAAAATCGGTTACCTGAATTTGAATTTCTAAATTTTTTAGGACATCATTAAATTCTTTATATGCTCGCGGTGATGTACTAAAACCAGATATGAAAAAATTAGTATCAATTATGAATGTAATTGCCATATATATGGATATGTAAATTCAAGATCTTTATTAGTAACTGATGGTCAATTAAAAAAATATGTAAAAATATATTATATTTGGATTTTTTATGAAATAGCATTGATCGCAATGACTATGCTATTATGTGGATATAATTATAATAAATTTGGAATAAGTTATGAAATTAAAATATTTATTCAAAATTATAATTATGATAAGTATTTTGATGAGTAGCAATATTGTAAATGGTATAAATTCAGATAACAATTTTTATCGAAGGTCACTTACCCAAAATGGTGAATTAAGTGCAGAATTAAATTTATTAGACACTCAAATTGAATATGGAAATGAATTAATCATTGAATTTGGATTGATGAATAATTCAGCAGAATATATAGGTAATGTGAGTTATATATTACTATTAATAGAAAATGCGGTGAATTTAGAAAATTTCACCGTTGCGGATGGAGGTTATACCATATTAGATAATGATACATCTATTGATGATAAAATGACATATTTGTTAGAGTCAATACCAGTAGATAATGATCCGTTGATACCAGGAGATTATGGAGTTTATTTAGAATTCGAATTAAATAATGGAACTAATTTTGTTAACTATGATTATTTTGAAATTTTTCCTCATGAGGGTGCATATCTTGATTATAGTTTTTCAGATAACGAAAATAAAGAGAAAATTTCGGGACCTATAGATTTAGGTCTAAATGAAAGTAGAGAATTTTCAATTATTCTAACGAATAGTGGGAGTGGAAATGCTTTGAATGTTTTATTGAATATAAAATCAATAAATTCACCACTTGAGGTAGAGTCAGGAGGTTTGAGTGAAGGTATTAGAGTACCAATTTTAATTCCACTAGAACAAATTGCATATAATTTTACAATAAATAGCCCTGATTTTGGCATTTCTGGTATCGAATTTTCATTAGTTTACAATAAAACATCTGGTAGATTATTTGAGATATCACCTTCTATAGAGTTTCATACAACTCCAAATGTTAAGGGAGTTCTCGTTGGAATTGAGGATATTACAGAAGGGGAAAATTTTGAGATAGAGATGTTAATTGAAAATAAAGAAAATCAAAATTTTTCAATGAAATTTTATTTAGTATCAGACTCTGTAAGTTTTTCACCTGTTGAAACTCAAATGTTGAATATCGAACCTGGATTATTTAAGTATAATTTCTTGGGTATTGCATTTAGAAATGGCACATTTGCAGTATCATTATTTATGACATATTTTGATTTTGATGGAGCAGATGAAGTAAACATTAGAATTTCAGAAATACTACTTGAAGTGAAAAATAGTCCTGACATAGTAATTGAGGTAGATGATACTCTAACATCAATTTTATTGATACTTTATTTATTATTATTATTATTTATTTTTACAATATCTATTAGCCGAAAAGTTAGGAAAAATATTTTGAGAAAAATTATGAAAATTACATTTTTACAGGATTTAGAATTTGATCAGACAAAAATCATTATAGATGGGTCAAATGTTTGTTGGGATGATTTAGATGAGAAAGGAAAACCTAAGTTAGAAAATATTAAATTAGCAAGAAATGTAATGAGTAAAAATAAATTTGAAGATATTATAATAGTAGTTGATGCAGCACTAAGATATCAGATCCAAGATAGAAAACAATTAGATAAAGAAGCTAATGAGGGCTTGATAAAGGTATTACCTGCTAAAGTCGATGCAGATAAATTTATTTTGAGATTGTCTAGAGACACAGGTGCTTTAATATTGACTAATGACCTATATAAAGAATATAGAGATGAATTTGATTGGATTGATAAAAAAAGAGTACCTTATTCGATCATTAATGGTGAACTATACTTACATCCTATTTATGATGATGACAAATAGGTTTCAATTAAATCGATTAATTTGAACTTGGTAGGATTATTTCCCATAATAAAATTTCCTTGGCCTCCACCTTTAAGCCCAATATTTTTGAGATATTTTGATAGATCTGAAGTTAAATTTTGAGATCCGGTTAGGACAAAAAAAGTTGAATTTTGATCTTCTATTAATATTATTTTATCAAAGTTTATTTCACCATAATAACTCAAGATTATGCTGCGTTCAATTTGATTGACAAAAGAATAAATTAATGTGAAATTGTGGATATTTTTTGATACTGTATTTCTTAATTGCAAATTTAAAATATCATGTTTGTTTTTTAATATCTCTTTTTTCATATCAATATTATTAGTATATATTCGTTCTAGTTCTTGAAATATTGACTTGGGAGAGGTTTTAATTAAATTCGAGATTTTATAAATTAATTTCGTCTGCTTAGTTAAATAAGCTTCAGCATCATGACCGGATATAAATTTTAATTTATTGTTTTCAAGTTTTCGAACAGCCACAATTTGAATTTCAGAAGTATTTTCGACATGCGTCCCCCCACAAGGATTTAGATCAACATCTTTTATCTCAACGATACGATATATAGAGTGAAGATCTGAAATGTTTCCCCTCAATTTTAAATCAGATATGTTTTCTTTATCAAAAAATTTTGAATTAATAGGATGCGATTGTAAAATATGTGAATTGACCTTATTTATTCCTTTTTCTAAAATATCCCAATTTAATTTTTTATCAAACTCAATTTCTGAAGATTTTAGATCGATTGTTGCTTTTACGGTATCATATTCAAAATCTTCCATGAAAATTGCGCTGATTAAATGTTGGCTAGTATGATTACGAGAAAGGTTGATACGTCTACTTTTATCAATTTTTGCAGAAATTATTTCGTTAGGTTGAAACTCATTTTTATTTAATTTTAACCATACCTCATTATCAATTTCTTGTACATCGATTACAGATGATTGGGTGGTTTCGGTAGATATTACACCATGATCTGGAGGTTGCCCACCTCCTTCGGGGTAAAAATAATTTTCATTAAGTCTAATTAGTGTACCATTTATTTCTTTAATTTCTGAACTAAAGGTTGTGATTTGTGGATTAAGCCAATATTTTTTCATATCAAAAATTGCTTTATTTTTTTCATATAAATCGTGATGATGTTTCATAATTTATGATTTCAAAAATAGTTAAAATAGATATCTGAAATAGATTGTGTAATCAATTGAATTATAGATTTAGTTATATTTTTGGTTAGGTATGAATTTTGAACATAGATGACCTATTCATCAAATCTTCACTTATAATTTACTCTGTTTTTATTTATATATTAATTTCATTTATTATATTATATGCAAGCAGAATCTGCACAAATCCTTAAAATTAATCCTATTAATGTAAAATTGAGTATAAAAGATTTGATAATAATATCTTTAAACATCAATAGTAAATTATCTATGAAAGATTTATATTCAAGCTCATTATCAAAGAGTTTGCAATATAAGAAATTACTAAATTATAGACTTCCTAAGTTTGAAATTTATAAAAAGTTAATAAAAAAACTATATAATAATGGCTTAATTAATTTTTCAATATCCAAGACAAATATAATTGAGCTATATTTATCAGATAAGGGTATGCAAGAATATAATTATCTGATGCATAATATTAACCAATTATATTATGGAAATCATTGAGTTCAATTTTGATTTTTATTACAAATGATGCCAATCAATTTTTAAGCGAGGTAAAGGAGATTAAAATATGAGTGAATTTGAAGAATTTGAAGCAGAGGAAATGCAAAATATTTCTGTCAAGATCACAAGTAAACAATCCGAAGCATTATCAGAATTACAAAGAAGAGATAGGTATCCAAGTAGATCAGAGGCAATTAGGGCAGCCATTAGAGATCTAATAAAGACAACAGAGGGTAAATATTGATAAATGAAGGTAAAGTTACTTTGGGCAGTCATTAAATGCCCTGATTTAAAATGTTCAAAACATATGATATCAAAGTATGGTGCGAAAAGAAAAAATTGTCCATACTGTGGTCGTTCATTCAAAGTTAGCGATAATTTCATCTTAGGTGAAACAACTCAAGAAAAAGCGAGAAAAAAAGTAAAAAATTTAAATAAAAATATAAGATAAGCCCCAAGCGGGAATTGAACCCGCGACTTGTTGCTTACGAGGCAAACGCTCTACCCCTGAGCTATTGAGGCTATATATCTTAATTTAAACGTCATTAAATATGAATTGATTTGTATGGCAAAAAATTGCAATGATAATAAAAGCATGAATAAATTTTTTATAATTTATCTAAATAGATTTGAAATTAACTTTTCAAGTGTGATTATCTGACTTTGGCTATATTCCTGTTTATTGAAATATACTGCTTCACGACAATCCAGATCTATGACTGGTTTTTCAAATTCAAAGTCATATATTAATGGATAAATTTGACACCCTTGAGGTCTATTTTCGTATATAGTACATTTTCCATGATTTGATAAGAAATAACATGTATTCCCCAAGATCGATTTTTTGTTTCTTAACTGCCAATAACCATCAGTTTCTTTGGTATCTAAACAAAATTCATTTTTATCGTAACCCAAATTTTCAATTCGATTAAGATCATCATCAGTCAATATCATTTCAGTTTCGATACAACATTTGTAACAACCCATAAAATCACATTTGACTGATTTAGAGTTAAATTCTGAATTTGGTTTTACCACATTTATTATTTCGTTTGTTTAGATTTAAAGTTTTTTTNTATTTATAGGATAGAATTTTTTATATGCGCTTTTATTTTTTCGNNATCTATTTCAAAAATTTCCGTNATATTATTTTTNCCATAATTTTCTAACGCGTCATAATAACACTCTTTCAATATATGNGCATCCATATTTTCCCTTATTTTATCTTNNGAATANCCTCTTTTTTTGAGTCTTTCAAAAATTATTGANTGAGGTGGNGATAATACAAAACAATGANATAAATATTTTTTTNNGATTATATTACTAATATGNCCTTCAATAATTATGAGTGNNTCTCTGATAGAATTCAACCATGTTTCTAATTTGACTTTTAATTTATGTTCATCAATTATGGATGCATTACGGATTTCATCATAGCCATCTATACATTCGAGTCTATTCGCTAATTCAAATACATTATAATATGGAAGATCAATCTGAGAGGAAATAGTAGTTTTTCCTGCTCCTGGTGTACCAGTGATTAAGATAACTTTAACCATCAAAAAATCTCCTTTTAATAAAGTCAAAAGGCTTGATAATACTGATGAATAATATCCCAAAGATTGAAGTAATTGTTAAACCCAACATATACCACAGATTCATGTTAGCAAGTATATCGATGTCTTGTTTTTCAAAAACATGACCTTCCCCTATATGAAGTATAAAATTAAGATTTTCATGATATGGTTGACAATCGAAAGTNCATTTAATTATNATAGAAGTATCAACAGAGGGTANATATGACTCGCCAATTATAATATTTGANACATTATCATTTGATGAGGGAGAGGTCAGATTGAAACCNATACCTAATTCTTCTAAGTAAATTTTATGATCTCCNTCGGTAGAGTATGCAGAAATATGAATTGCATTACCNAAAACTAAATTGTATAATTCATNATAATGGGTNGATTGATTTCTTGCAGATTTTNTNGATATTCCTTCTTCGATTAATCGTTCATATTTTANCATATCCATAACTGTATATTCAACATTTGATGCTATTAATTCAATTTTATANGTTCCATTANCATTTTCTAATAAAGATTTNTCTGTGAANGAGTCTTGAGANGATGCTTTATTTGAAAGTAGAAAAATAAGTANTAATAAAAANATTACTTGNCTACGTNCCATATATAATTTGTNTTNTCAATATACTGTTAAAAATAAACAGATTATTACATAAATAATAANTTTAAACNANGATNANTAGGCAGAATTCATGTNCCTTCATCATATGAATTTTGATAATCNATTTGACTTTTAGTTAATTTATCGAAATTATAGTCCATGCTTTCTAATTTTAAGGAGGCTATTTGTTTATCGACTTCATATGGTAATGTATAAACTTGATTTTCAGATCCAATTGAACCCGAAGCAAGTTGAATTAGTGCCATTAATTGACCACAAAAACTCATGTCCATCACTTCACTTGGATGTCCTTCTGCTGCAGCTAAATTTACCAATCTACCTTTGCCAATTAAATAAATCATATTTCCATTTTCTAATGTTATTTCCTCATTATTTGGTCGAATACTACGAATATTGACAGAGTGATCATATAAACGATCAACTTGAATTTCTACATCGTAATGACCTGTATTTGCGACAATACAGCCATTTTTCATTTTCAAAATGTGTTCATATGTAATAACATCTTTCATACCAGTTGCGGTGATAAAAATATCTCCTATTTTAACAGCATCATCCATTTTCATGACTTGAAATCCATCCATTGCGGCTTTAAGGGCCGCAACAGAGTCAACTTCAGTAATTATTACATTAGCTCCTAATCCTAAGCCTTTTTGGGCAACTCCTGAACCGCATTTGCCATAACCTGCGACTACTAAGTTTTTACCAGCAAATAAAACGGATGTAGAACGAATTATCCCATCCAAAGTTGATTGACCAGTGCCATAATAATTGTCAAAATGAGATTTTATAGGCGAGTCATTCACGGCAACAATAGGATATTTCAAAGCTCCATCATTAGCCATTGATTTTAATCGTTGAACTCCTGTTGTAGTTTCTTCAGTACCACCAATAATATTATCGATTAAATGTGATTGCGAATTGTGAACGGTAAAAATTAAATCTGCACCATCATCTAATGTNAGTGTAGGCTGGAATTCTAATGTTTTATTTAAAGCCCAATAATATGATTCTTTATCCATGCCATGCCATGCCCAAATTTTTACCCCTTCAATTGCTAATGCTGCTGCGACCTCATCATTTGTTGATAAAGGATTACAACCGGACCATGCGACATCTGCACCTGCTAATATTAGAGTTTCAATTAAAACAGCAGTTTCTTTGGTAACATGAAGTGAACCAGCAATTCTCATTCCTGAGAGTGGTTTTGTGATTGCATATTCTTTTCTTAGTTTCATTAATACTGGCATTCTACTTTCTGCCCAGTCAATGCGCATTCGACCATTTTTTGCTAAGTNAATATCTTTTACCTTATAATTTTGTGTCTCGCTTAATTGTTCCACATTNNCAANTANATACATTTACTATTATAGTTATTGATTGATANTTAGTTGTTTTTGTNGTATATAAAACAAAAATCGGGCTTCCGTGATTTGAACACGGGACCTGCCGGTGTTTGCGTGGCTGTCAAATCCTTCATTGGTCACCTTTTAAATGACCTCAGATATGTGAGATAATACTCTACAGCCGGCCGCTCTGCCGCTGAGCTAAAGCCCGAGAGATTAGAAACATTATTTTACAAACTAAAGAATGCATGAGAAATAATGGAATTCCGATTTTACCTCAAAGATTATAGAATATAAAGAAAGCGAATGTTTATTAAGAAAAATTTGTGTATTAACCCTTTGATTGGTTTATTTAGAGAATAATTGATAAGATGTTATAATTCTGTATAGATAGAAATTTGAGTATGGTCTCCGACAAGAAATTTAATAATAATTTAATTGAGATTTGTTTATATGAAAGAAAAATTAGTAATGTTTATTTTAATGATTTTACTAATTTTTCAAAATGTGCAACTTGAGATAGATAACTTTGAAGAAGAATACAATGAAAATTTAGGGATATTAGAAGAGAAGATTGACAAACAAAAATTGGATATCTTCGCCTCAGAAAATAATAAGGTGGACTATAAGCTTAAAAAAATATTAGATAATAATGATGCCCAAAATAATTTAATGTCTGAGAGGTTATTAGTATATTCTGAAAAAGAAGAGTTAGCATACGAAGAAATTATACCACCGATTAAATATGGAAACAAATATTTGCATTTTATTGATAGCCCAAATGTTAGTTTATTGAGAGAGTTATATCTTGATCCGAAGACAAATTATATTTTTTCAGATTATGAGGTAAATTATAATGAGTTAATAGAATTTTCTAATAAAAACAAATTAGACAGTTACGAGGCCCAAGACATAATGGGAATTGGAGCTGTACATGAAGAATATAATATCAAAGGGGAGGGAGTAAAAATAGGGGTGATTGATAGTGGAGTTGATTTTGGGTCTAATGATATGATTAATTCAGCATATATTGATGATAGTGGATATTTAGCATCGTTTGATGTCACAGGAACTGGAATTGCTACAACTAGTGCGTCATTGACACCAATCATTTCCCAGGGTCGAACATATTTAGAGTTAGAAAATAAGGAATTAGATGTTTTTATATGGGAAGAACAACGAATAGCAACTTCAAATCAATTAGGAATCCAATTACAAAATTTGGAAATAACCGATATTGAACATATTTCATTATCGGATATTTACAAGGTCGGTATTGCAAGACAAGTGAGTTTAGTTGAAAATATGCCAACGCAATATTTTATTTTTATTTTAGTTGATACAGTTGAAGTTGGAGTTTATGATAAGATGTATATCGATATGGAAACTTCATTAGCCATCACATTAGTTCAGTCAGGCTTAATACTACCAAGTGGTAAAACATTTATTCAATTAAGTGAATTTGATATTACAAATGATGATGCAATAGGAGAAAATAATCCAATAGGAGCGAAGGATATTAATGGAGATGGAATTTTTGATATCTCATTCGGAGGATTAGGAAATGCAATTGACCTGTATGGAATTTCGAATAAATTCATTGTACAAGGAATAGACCCTTCGGGTGAAATTATTGGAATGATATATGACTCTGTTGGACATGGGACTTCCTCTGCAAGTTGTATAGCTTCAGATGGAGCCATAGATTTTCCAATTTTTGATGCAAGATTAACAGAGGAAATTGAAAATAATAAAACAGTCAGATTAAAAGGAGCAGCACCTGATGTGAAAATTATAGCACATAAAGCATTTCAATTATCAGAATTCATAATTGGATGGCATTGGACAGCAGGTCATAAATTACA
>PBWW01000048.1 GCA_002728275.1 Candidatus Heimdallarchaeota archaeon | reverse complement strand
ATTGTAATAGATTTCGCAAAAGATAATTACTTGAAGAGAATAATACAAGAAACAGATCATCTTGGAAGTAAAATCACATCCTCGGTAGATCTTAATTCAGAAGATACTTATGAATTATTTCAAAGATTTCAATCCTATAACGAGCTACGAGATAAAATTCATAAAGTTGCTACTCCTAAATCATTGAAGAATGTACTTAAATTCATTCCATCTACAGTCATTCCAGCCCTCTTACTACCCCGAAATGGTACTAGTCAAATTGTTTCTCGCATTTATGATTTACTCTCAAACTTACAAAATTTTATCTCATAAATTTTCATTAATCGATACATCAATAATTTTTCCATAATTTAGTTTAAGACTATAATTAGAATTAGTTAGAGAAAAATCGTACTAAATATCACTTTAAATATCGTAAAATATACCGTAAATAAGTCAGCATGAAAGTTATCAAAATAGAAAATGAATTCCATGATCTCGACAAAGAACGTATACAATTTATCATTGAAGGTACAGTTCCATCTTTTGCAAATTCCTTAAGAAGAGTNATTTTAGGATATGTAGATACTTTAGCAATTGAAGAAATTGTAATGGTAGAAAANACNTCTCCTTTATTTGANGAATATATTGCACACCGATTGGGTTTAGTNCCATTAGCCAGTGAAAATTTAGATTTGAANTCACAACTTGATTGCGANGTATGTGAAAGTGTTGGNTGTGATGCNTGCACAGTCACNNTNACTTTAACNCAAGAAACAGACTCNAANTCNGAAATGGTGGTNTATTCAAAAGAATTAATNTCAAATAATACCTTTGTATACCCTGCNGCTGATGAGATACCNATANTAAAAATGGGCCCAGATCAAAGATTAATNCTTGAAGCACAAGCTAGAATGGGAACTGGTCGTGAACACGCAAAATGGCAACCAACAGCATCATTAGGCTATCAATATTTACCCGAAATTAATATAGAATCTAATATGCCAAATAAGTTTGAAGCAGCTCAAGCTTGTCCTCGTGATGTTTTAGAATATGATGAAAAAAATGATACNTTAAACATTAAAAATCTTCTAAAGTGTAATCTTTGTATGGAATGTGTTGAAAAAACAAATGGAGAAGGAATACAAATAACTGGAGATGAAAATAAAATAATGTTTATTGCAGAAGGCAATGGATCTATTATGGTGGATAATATATTCCCAATTGCATCTGACAAATTAAAATCTATGGCTGAAAATTTCAAGGAAAGCTTNCAAATTGCNTTAGAGAACGTAGAAAAAGACCCAATGTCCATGAAAAAAGTATCAACATTTGAAAGAATTTCATTAAACCAAACCGATATTAACTAAATNTTATCAATTNCANAATTCAATATCTTTTTTCAATATTTAATATGTATCTGCACNCTATCTCAACTATTTTAATATACAAGATATAACAATAGANTAGGAGTATTGTATCCAAATGCAAAGCAAGCGCAAGTCAGGGCCAACAAACCCACTAGTAGCGAATTTGATTCTGTCTCTTAAAAAAACAGCAAGAGAAAATGAATCGGGTGTATGGAAAAGTATTTCTCAATCTTTAGAAAAACCTCGACGTAGAAGAGTAGAGACAAATCTTTCTAAGATTGCAAGACATACTTCAAAAAACGATCAAGTTGTCATAGCAGGAAAAGTTTTGGCCACTGGAGAGTTACAACATGCTGTAACAATTGCAGCTTTAGGTTTTTCAACTAAGGCCAAAACTAAAATTGAAGCAGTAAAGGGTAGAGCAATTTCTATTGAAAAATTAATGGAAGAAAATCCCAAAGGCTCTGGAATAAGGATTCTAAAATAGGTGTTNAATATGTCTGACAAGAAAATTTATATCGATGGCTCAGGTTTAGTTTTAGGTAGATTATCCTCATGGATTGCCCAAGAATTAATGGCCGGTCAACAAATTATAGTTGTTAACTCAGAAAAAATTATTGTATCTGGACGCCGAAGATTTTTAATTGAAGATCGACTTCAAAAAAGAGCAAGAGCAACCCATACAAATCCCACACGAGGTCCATTTTATCCACGTTTCCCTGATCGAATTTTAAGGAGAACTGTTAGAGGTATGTT
The DNA here is from genome assembly GCA_002728275.1 of Candidatus Heimdallarchaeota archaeon. Classification (GTDB taxonomy): domain Archaea; phylum Asgardarchaeota; class Heimdallarchaeia; order Heimdallarchaeales; family Kariarchaeaceae; genus Kariarchaeum; species Kariarchaeum pelagium. The sequence continues at coordinate 3,541 of PBWW01000048.1, read as the reverse complement.
ACCTTGGAAAAAATCAACCGGTAGAAATGCATATAAAAATTTACAAGCATTTATTGAGACCCCGAAACACTTGGAAGGTAAAAATTTCACATCTGTAAAAGCAGCTTCAACAACTCCAACCGGAGAGTTTCATGAATTGGGAAATATTTCTAGATCCATAGGTTGGACACATGGAATGAATTAGGTGATTATTATGGCAAAAAATATTATTTTATCAAGTGGAAAAAGACGAACTGCAATNGCACGAGCACGATTAATGGAAGTAGAAAAAGAAGATCAAGCTATCATCAGAATTAATGGAGTTCCCATTGATCAAATTGCAAATAAATTTGCAAAACTTAGAATGCTTGAACCAATCTATCTAATCAGCGATCATTACAAAAACAATTTGTCCATCAAAATTAGAGTTCAAGGTGGAGGTGTTTCTTCACGAGCTGAAGCTGTAAGAATGGCAATTGCCCGAGGTTTAAATGAATATTTAAGATCCTCAGAGGTNACCTCAATTTTTGAAGATTATGATCGAACAATGTTAGCTGGTGACGTAAGAAGAACCGAAGCCAAAAAATTTGGTGGTAGGGGAGCTAGAGCAAGATTTCAAAAATCATATCGATAATTATCAATTTTCATATTTAATAATTCTCTCTATTTATATATTAGACAATTATAATTTTACTACGTTATGCAAAAATTGAAGATTACCTCATTAATTTTATTATTTTTAATTACTACATTATCAACAACATCTCAATCTCATGTTGGAAACACTCCAACAAATACTTCCCCTCAATTAGATTTAAACAACTCAAATTATCCTTTATTTGATAGTGATAAAATTGATGAATTGGTACCAATAGGTAATGAAATGCGTGATTTCAAATTATATGATTTTTATGGTGGACAAAATGCGACTGAATTTAACCTTAGCAGATATGATGACAAAATATTGATTTTTGATTTAATGGCATCTTGGTGTGGCCCCTGTCGAGATGCAATGCCAGAAATGGTAAGATTATATGAATTATTTCATCATACTAATGAAGTTGAATTTATATCTATAGGTATCGATCTTACTGAGCCCGATACCGATCTTGACAATTTTCATGAAGCATATGATATGGTTTGGGATTTTGCTAGAGATTATGTTGGAGCAATGGATGATACCACTTTATGGNCAAATTATGGAAGCGGATACATCCCCACTTATTATATTACTGATAAAAATAATATAATAACAAGATCAGAAATCGGTTGGTATGGAATTGAATCCTACGTTAATGAAATTAAGTCACTAATTTCAATCATAGATGAGGAATCTCCAACTTTTGTGAGTATGACTTCAGATTATGATTATTTTTCAATAAATAGCCCCTCCTTATTAATTGAGGTTGATGCTCAAGATAATTTTGGAGTAAAATCAGTAATAGGTACCGCAAAATATAATGATATAACTATCGAACAAGAAATGACTTACAATTACGAAACTAAAAAATTTGAGGCAAAATATAAATATGATTTAATTGATCTTTATGCTGCTAATGCAGATGTAACTTTTACATTTTCTATAATTGATTGGTATGGAAACACCTATACCCATACAGGTGAGACAATAGATGTTAAATTTACTCCAGACAATGATTTACCAGAAATTACTTTTCTATCAGCTAAAGAAATAGAAAATCAAAACAGTTTATCCATCGAAGTTTTACTATCTGTGAGAGATACTTTTATCCAACATGTCTCAATCACCGAAATAAATGAAACTGGCTTAAATTCAACATATCTGCCTCAATCCTCATTAAGTGGGGCACTATTCAAATTCGAATTCCAATTAAATTACTCTCTTGATACAAACCTTGCTTGTTTCACATTTTTAATCAATTTAGAAGATATAGCAGGAAATACTGTTAATCAAATTTTTGAAGTAGATTTAATTGATCCAACTCGATCTTCAAATTGTGAGCAAGTCNATACTACCTCAAGTGAAATTAGTACCACTCAAACAGATAGTGCCATTTTTAGTATTTATACTCTGCCTATATCACTAATTTTCATTCTTGGCTACCGAAAAAATTATCATATTAAGTAAAAATATCCATTTCGCTCATTTTTAATATTTTAAATTTATATCATATAATATGAGAAATATACTTTGTTTTCTAATATTAATTTCTCTTTTTGTAAATCCTATCTCAGGAACTTCATCCTATATAACTAATGTAGAATACAATCCAAAAAATATAGAACAAGGTAATAATGTTACAATCACAATCTCATTTGAAAATANANGTGAGATAAAGAATGTAAGGTCATTTTATTGCAGGATACAACCTGATTATTTATGTCATTTCCCAATCCTACAATTGGAACCCCTTCAAAATCAATATATAACTACTTTTCAAATTAAAGAAAACTCCTCACAGATCGCAGGATTTAATTTTGAAATTATGTTTAATAACAATACATCAATAAAATATCCAAGCGAATANTCAGATAATTTTGGTTTAAGTATAGCTGAGCCCGCTGAAGGCATATACTATTATATCTTAACAAACGAAAATATATCCAGTCAGAACATGACTAGCTCATTATATTCAAAATCAACAAATACTAATGAACTATCTCAATCAGAATTATATTTTATTTCAATACCTCTTTTAATGATTATAACAATTAAAAATAAAGAATATAGGTGATTTTATGTTAAGCATTGATGCTTCAATTGGAGGCGGTTCAATAGTCCGTATTGCGGTCCCATTTGCAATTGCAAAAAAAATNAAACTAGAAATAAGTAATATTAGAATAAACCGTCCAAAACCAGGATTAAGATATCAACATCTAATTGCAATTCAATCTCTATGTAAAATAACTGACTCAAATCTAATAGGAGGTTTCATAGGCTCAAAAAATATAGTAATTGAACCTGGTACAAATTGTATTGAAACCGACTCTATAAAATTAGAAACTGCAGCTGCTATTTCTTTAGTTTATCAATTATTTTCTAATTATAGCATCATGTCAAAAAATAAATTAAAAATACATTTTCAAGGAGGAGGAACTCATACTAATTGGAGTCCNAANATNGACTATATACAAAANTTAACAATTCCCTCACTNNANATCTTNGGNCAATACTCAAATTTTGAAATTAATCAATATGGTTTTTTTCCAAAAGGTGGTGCAAGAGGCGTATTTACTATTGAAAATAAAATCAATAACGATATAATTCAATTTGATCAAACAAAAGTTTCACCATCACTCAAACTTATTGCATTAATCTCAAAATCATTAAAAACAAAAAATGTAGGAGAAAGAATAATAAATGAATTCAGTAAATATATAGAATTAGGCGAAATAAAATATAGTGATTTCTCTTATGCAATAAATTATGTAACAACTTTGAACCCAGGTGCTTCAATAACTGCAATTCAATACAATAAAAACAATTATTATCATGGCCATTCAGTAATTGGATCCCCCAAAATTACATCAGAAGATATGGGTATGCAATTATATAATTTAATCAAAGATAATACAACCAACG
>PBWW01000047.1 GCA_002728275.1 Candidatus Heimdallarchaeota archaeon | reverse complement strand
GAAGCTGCACCATTGGATCCATCATCGGTTTGCATAGTAATATCAATTTTAACATTTTGACCTAAGAAACCTTTTCCTTTTATCCAATAATGTCCGATTCTTCTGCTTCCTAAGAAATCAAGATAATCTGTTGTACCTGCTGCGATATTAGTTTCATAAGGCAATGAACGAGCAATAGAGTTTTCTTTTGTAGTTCTTTTCAAAGTTCTTCTTTCATAATCCAAAGTAGTTAAACCTTCAAGTCCTCCTGAAACATCTAATTGATATGTATCATCTACTTTGATACCTTGTTCATGTAAAACTTCTAAGACACCTTTATGAAACACAGTACCACCTGCTTGACTTTGTAGATCATCACCGAATAGTGGCAATCCTTTTAATGTAAATTCCCTAACAATTTCATTATCTCTAACAATGTTAGATGGGGTACAATTAATTAAACCCATATTTGCTGCTAATGCAAATTCTACATATTTTTTATTGGCTAATTGTGATCCTGAAGGTGTATTTAANATNAATAATTCTGCNCNAGTCTCTTTTAANACNGATAAAACATCAACTGGCTTTTCNTTACTTATGATAACAACATCATCAGTATATTCTGATAAACCATCTTCTAAAGGACCCATCATAACTTTGACNCCTAATGAATTTACATNTATAACTTTTTCTTTATTATTTGGTGCCGCAAAAATAGCTTCNGATAGATCCTTGTTTACCTTTCTGTCATCAACATCAAAGGCAGCTACAATTTCAATATCTGAAATTTTAAAACCACCTAAATTTGGATGTATTAATTCATCATCATGACCATCTTTATAGTATTCAATAGCTTGAACTAAAGCAGATGTTAAATTACCAACACCTGCAACTGCAATTTTAATTTTATTTTCTGACATTATGCATCAATCTCTCCGCGAATAAATTGTTCTACTCTTTCTTTTCCTTCGAAGTCAGGTATTTGTTTTGGTGGATGTTTAAATGAATAAGCAGAAATAGAGAACATAGGNCCTTTAAGACCTCGATCTTGTGCAATAGCTAATGCNCGTATTACATCAATCATNACACCAGCTGAATTTGGACTATCTTGAACTGATAATTTCAAATTAACATTGATTGGATTATCACCGAAATTATGACCAATGGCATGTAAGTAACAGACTTTCTCATCATCTAAAAATGGAACATAATCTGAGGGACCTATTCTGGTAGGTACATCATATGGTAGCACGCTAGTNACGGCTTCAGTTTTAGATATCCTTTTTGTAGTAAGTCTCCCCTCTTGTTTCATGTTTTCAAAATCAGTATTTCCACCAACATTTAGTTGATAAGTTTCCTTAACATGAATACCTCTATCATTCATTAATTGCATTAAAACACGATGTAAAATAGTNGCACCCAATTGAGATTTAATATCATCACCTGCAGCAGGAATTCCTGCATCTTCAAATTTCTTAGCCCATACTGGGTCAGATACGATAAATGATGGAATACCATTTGCAAATGCAACACCTGAGTCAAGTGCTGCCTGAGCATATGCACGTGTTGCGTTGTCTGAACCTACGGGTAGGAAGTTAACTAAAACTTCNGCACCTGTTTCTTTTAGTACATGNGCTACATCTACTGCATCGTCTGCATTTTCATAACAGAAAAAAGATTTTCGCATGTGAGGTGCGACCCCATCTAATATTGGTCCTGGTAATACTTCAACTCCTAATTTAGGAACTTCAGCAAATTTTCTTGCTTTATTTGGAGCCTCAAAAATGGCTTCACTAATGTCCTTTCCTATTTTATTAGTATTGATATCAAATGCAGCTACAATATCAATATCAGAGATATGATATGGACCAAANCGAGTATGCATGAGTCCTGGGATTATATCCTCATCATTTGCGTCTTTATAATAATGTAATCCTTGAATTATTGCGGATGCACATGAACCGAGACCAGCAATTGCAAGTTTTATTCTGCGTGTCATTTGTCTATTTCTATAANATATTTATTCATTTTAAAGCTTAGATTTAGGTAACTTGTTTTTTTATTTGATAAAATCATAATGATTACGTTAGAAATTATTAATGACGGATTATTTTAAATACTCATGATATTTGTTGAAGTTGATATTATTTAATAAAATATTTAATTTTTCAATAGAAGATGATGGTTTGAATATATCTAATAATTCACGGGCTTTTTTGACATATTCTAATGTAAGATCAATGACTGATTTCACTGCACCAGTTTGAATTAATATATTTTTAATTTCTTCTACAGAGTAGTCTTTATGATCAAGATANTATTCATTTAAAATTTTTGATTGATTTTCATCAGCAGCTTCCATAGCTTCAATTGTTATTAATGATTGAAATCGGTTTATAATATCAGATTGTGGAGGCTTTCCTAAATCACTTATTTCTCCAATAATTGCTAACACATCATCTCTTAATTGGTATGCAATACCAAAATATTCACCAAACTTGTGGGCCAACTGTATTATTTCATCATTACCATTTCCTAATATTGCGGGCGTTTTTGCAGAACAAATAAAAGAGGCACTGGTTTTACGATAAAGTAAATCAAAAAAATAGTCTCGTGTAAGTTTAGATTTTTTATTAAGATCTTTTGATACATAAAGGACTGATGATAAAGCTGCACCTACTTTAGATGTTTCTTGCATAATATCTATATTTCCAGTTTTAGTTATTAAATCAAAAACAAAGGTGGATAAGTTATATCCTGCAGACAATGCTGCAAANGTACCATTATTAACATGAAAAGCTGGTTTTCCTCTTCGNACGATNTCTTTATCAAAGACGTCATCAATNATTAANGANGCATTNTGTGAGATNTCTGAGGCNGCACACAAAATTTTTAATTTTTGAAATGCCTCTGTATCCTCATTTTCACCATGAATAGCTTTAAACATATAGTATGTAATTAAGGGACGAATTTTTTTTGCTTGAGCATTATTGAAAAAAGATAAAACCATATCTTTTAAAGAATCATCAATATAATGTTCGTTAATGATTTTTATTACCCAATCATGTATTCTATGTTGATCATCTTTAAAAAAAGAATATCCAACGGGTGCTATTGCTTGCAACTTAAATTCNCTTTTAGGTACTTATTTTAAAATAAAATGGTAGGGGGAAAATTATATTGATAACTAATTGCATTGTTTTAATTCCATTTCAACTCATTAAACTAAAAAATGATATAATAATCTGAAATAATGATTTGAAATAAAAATGATACGTTATTTTTATTATAATATAATACCATCTCTAAACAAACTGATAATAGTCTCACCGAATACACCAAAGATTACAGTTAGTAAAGTCATCAATATTATCATGACATATACCGCTGGATGAATATCAATATTTTGTGATTCTTCATCTGGTTTATCAGCCATAATTCTTAGAATGCGTCCATAATAGTATATAGATATTGCAGATCCAATTATTCCGATTATGGCTAACCAAGTATAGTCAGCTTGAACTGCAGATAAAAATAGGAAATATTTTCCAAAGAATCCTGCTAGTGGTGGTATACCCATTAATGAAAATAATGCGATAGCCATGGTTGATGAAAGAATTGGAGANGTATGATAAAGNCCTCTNAAATTATTTATATGATCATTAGCNAAATTTTTGATTATTACTAATACTACNAGTAATGCAGTTCCTTTCATCAATATNTGAGCTGANACATGAAANANAATACCNGTTATNGCNGTNCTTTTTGTTTCAAAATCACCTGCTCCATATGCGACGATTGCAACGGCGATGTAACCAGCTTGAGCGACAGTAGAATAGGCTAATATTCTCATAACTTTATCTTGAATTACTGCAGCGATATTACCAAACATCATAGATGCAGCTGCAAGAATTGAGAAAATAAGTACTGATGTAGAATTTAATGCAGGCATAGCAAAGAAAAAGATTTGAAAAACAAATGCGAANGCCATTTTTTTACTTGATGCTGCTAAAAANGTCACTACTGAAGTAGGGGCNCCNACATAAACATCTGGTATCCAAAAGTGNAAAGGCACAAGACCGATCTTAAAACTGCAACCTGCTGCAATTAATGCAATTGAAGCAANTCCAAGAGTGCTTGCTCCTGAAAGTATACCAGAACCGAATTGAAATGAACCTGTGGCTCCATAGAATAATGCTAAGCCATAAATGATCAATGCGGATGATAATGCACCTAAGAGAAANACTTTCATTCCTGCTTCAGCTGCATTTCTATTTTTCTTTCTGAAAGCAACCATAGCATAGGTAGGAATAGAAACTAATTCATAACCTAGGTAAAGTGGTATTAAATTTTGTGACGAAGCAATTAGTAGTCCTCCAATGTTTGCTAATAAAAGTAGTGAATAAAATACACCTAAATCTAGTTCTATTTCTAAATCATTCCATGATGCAATTACAACAATGATAGATGATATTAAACCGAAAAGAGAAAATGCTAAATAAAATTCTTCAAAGAGAAATAAACTACCGCCTGGTTGTTGATAAGCAACCAATCTTGTCAATGCTGCGGAAGCAACTAAAGTCAATGTGCTGATTATGACGATGTACTCTTTTGCTTTTTCTCTAAACAATATATCTGCAATTAAAATAAGGACTATACCAATAAAAAGTGCCCATGTAGGAGCAAAAGCAGGAGTTAACAATACCATATTACATATTCCTCCATTTATGGCAATATACTTTCAGTGAAGAAATCCAGTACAGTCCAGAATATACCTGGAACTAAACCTAATAAAATTGAAAAGAAAGCTAATGCCAAAACAGGATAAATCTCCCACCATTGTGCAGGAGTGGTATTTGTTAATTCTTCAGTCTCTTTGTTAAATAATACTCTTTGAATTGCCCACAGATAGTAACCTGCAGTGATTATAATTGACATTACTGATATGACGGGTATCCATACCCATATCGTACCATATCCGATTAAATCAGAAGTGAATAAGGCAACAAATGTAGTAAACTCTGCCACAAAACCAGCCATTCCAGGTAACCCAGCAGATCCAAATCCTAATAGTACGAATAAACCAGTAGCAAATGGCATTTTATGACCTAAACCTCCGACTTGAGATATTAATCTGGTGTGGTTAGTTGTATTATGTTCAATTATACCAGTGAGTAAAAATAATCCTGGTGAGATTACACCATGAGCGATCATCATATACATTGCACCATTAAGTCCCCATGTGTTATAAGCGGCTAAACCTAATAATACAATTCCCATGTGAGAAATTGATGAATAAGCGATCATTCGTTTCAAGTCATCTTGTCTGAGAGCTATGAATGCAGGATAGACCATTGAGATCATACCAAGGAATGCGATCACAATCCTAACTGCTTCTCCATTTAAGGTTTCAAAGTAAGATCCACCGTTAACTTCAATTTTTGCAAATAACCAAAATGGAATTCGTATTAAACCATATCCTCCCATTTTAAGTAATAAACCTGCTAAGATAGCA
>PBWW01000046.1 GCA_002728275.1 Candidatus Heimdallarchaeota archaeon | reverse complement strand
ATCAGAATTCATAATTGGATGGCATTGGACAGCAGGTCATAAATTACAAGAGGTGAATGGACAGGTAATTTGGATACAAGAAAATGAGAATTTAGTACAAATATCGTCTAATTCATGGGGAAATGGAGCAGTAGTGCCTGATGATTATATGAAAGGTTTTGATCCATACTCAATGTTATTAGACCTATATAGTATGGAAGGGGATGGAGAATTACTTTATGACAATTATCCGGGAGTGATATTTGTAGTTTCTGCAGGTAATGGAGCTCCAGGATTTGGTACAACTGCAACACCTGCGTCTGCAGCAATGGCTATTACGGTGGGTGCATCGACATATTATCACTTTATAGATGATAATAAAGGCAAAAATGATTTAGCTTGGTTTAGTGCTAGAGGCCCAACTGGTTATGGAGGAATTAAACCAGATATTTTAGCACCGGGACATACTGGATTTGTAAATGTGCCGACTATATTTGGATTAGGTGATGGAAATTATGCAAGTGGTACATTTGGTGGAACTAGCGAGTCAGCACCACGTATATCAGGTGTGATTGCATTGATGTATGAAGCATATAAGAATATTTCATTGACACCTTCTTTTGAGATGATTAGGTTAGTTCTTAAATCTTCATCATTGGACTTGGGATTTGAATTAAACCAACAAGGAGCAGGTTTAGCTAATGCTTTTGATGCGGTATCTAAAATAATTGATAATGATATAATTTTAGCATCTAACTACTCATCAGTCATGATAGGAAATAATTTGAATGGGATATTTAATGACACATTTGGTGTTAATCACCCATTAGTTGAAAATCAATATTTGGATACTTTCACATCAATTAATAATACCGATTTAATACAGGGGATCGATTTTATAATGTTAAACTCAAATGGGACAATAGTNAANACTAATGTATCTAATGTNATTNTAAATGAGAAAAAACTTACTTTTAATNNNTCATATAATATTATAAGTNCNAATTTAATTTATGACAATAAACTTGAAAACTTACCNCTTAGTTTGACCGATTATAGTCTAATGGAAATTTCATTAACTATTGAAGAGAATGATTGGGATACATTNAGNCAATTTGGTATAAACACACCTAATGTCACCATATATGATGATAGCACAGGGAATATAATAAGTGATCAATTATCATTTAACACTTGGAGCCAAATAATGTATATTGGTAAGCCTGGTGGAGATTTTCAAGGTGACCCTTATATCACATTTGAAGACCCAGGTTTTAAAAATCGAATACCGGCATGGGATGGCTTAGAATACAAAGTCAATATCAAATTATACGAAGATTTACCAAATAATGAGATTATTTCTAATTTAACGGATAAGAGCATTGAATTAAAACATAATTATGATGAAAATAAGTCTAAATTTATGACATTAAATGTTAACATAGGTGAAAAAGTTCTGAGTAATGGAATTTTTATTTATAATATTTTTGAGCCGATATATGGTGAGGAAAAGGCATATATTGATAATGATGATGGTACNTATGTTTATGATCAGTCTAATCTCATAAATACATTTGATTGGGGATACAGACCGGAGTCAGGAGATTTTAGATATTTTAGTATCAAAGCTCCAGAGAATGCCACATATTTAGCNGTACATNTTAATTGGGAAAAAATGGGNATNGCNCCTCATTTATACATATTTGATCAATTTGGAAAGATAGTTAAAAAAACNGANGTCGATTATNTGGGAGGNGGTTATTATGAATTTGAAATGTCAGATAANAANACTCAAAATATTTTGATTGATACGAGTGATANAAAGAGGTTTTATCTGATGGTTCATANTTCAATGTTACCAAATGAAATAGGCCCATATAAGTTGAACATGCTTTTCAGGTATTTAGTAGTGGAGGAAATACCAACACCCATCCCAAATTATTCTCAGGATATAGGNGCAGATATTTCAGATGTTTTAAACNTAGACGTCTCAGGTTATAATTTGAATTATTTTCCTGAACTTAATATTAAATCAATCAGCGCTCAAGTATATCAGGGAGAAAAAGTTAATCTAACAAAAACCATAGAATTTGAAAACTTAAATTTAGGAGTTAATGAAGAATTTGATTTAGGGAAATTTGATGATACATTAATATTAAATTTCACAAAAGGAGATAAAGTAAGCATCACATTAGATTTAGCGGATAATGTTGATGCAGACATGTATATATTTAAAGAAGGAGATTTTGTAATCCCAGAAAATGATTTGCTACAATCCACTGGAGCCACTCCTGGAGGATATNATGAAATAGGACGATTTGGGGTAGAAGAAAATTCAACATATATAGTATACATAGATTACATNNCTTCACTNGATAATGTTGATTTTAATTATAATTTGATTATAGATAACAAAAATGGCCCAGTTTTAGAACAATATGGAGAGAAAATTGCGATTGATACAAGTCTATTTCCTGATGCAGTATACGGAGTAGAGTTTAAAATATTGACAAATTTTGANTATATATTTGTGTTAAATATTGAAATTAAAACTGAAAATACAGANATATTCGAGGTAAGTATAATNTCACCNACTGAAGGAAAAACTTATTCAAATGAAATGTTAATACANTGGAATATTGAAAACGAAAGGAAAACATACACAAGAATTGAGGTATTAAACGANGAANTATCATNTTTAGAAGGAGATTTTATTGAAGGAAACAATTTNACATTAGATACTACTAAATACCAAAATGGTGANTACAATATTAAAGTACTATTTTCAGATTATATTTACCAGNTAATTATTGANATCACGGTATTATTNGAAAATGAGATAACNTCTTCGATAAACTTGAATATATCAACNACAGATAATAGAAATNTGAGCTATCTATTCTACATATTCATATTCACTTTATTTTTTCAAGTNATTAATAGAAAAAATNTGAGGGGCTAACTCATGGTTGTTTGTAGTTTTTGTGATGATACAATGATGATGCCATTTGTTTGTTCACTTTGTATGAAAAAAAATTGTAGCAAACATAGATTACCTGAACAACATAATTGCGAAAATATTAACAAATATAATAATAAGAATTATGCAAAAATAAAGATTAAAAAAAATAATGAAATGCAACAAATATCGAGCGGGATTAGTGATAATTCTCTTATTTCAGNCANAAGTAAATATGGTAAATTATTGAATTTNTCTGAAANTAATAACAATCTTAAAGTGATTATATTATGTGGTGCATTNCTTGGATTTATGGAAGTGTCAAATTCATTTCTTAGAGGTTTAGAGTCATTTATTATCACTATTGGAGTAACTTTAGTAACTAGCATATTTTTTACTTTGATTTATTTAAAAAGAGAAATTGATGCAGAAAAATTATTTGTTTTTAATTCATTCGTATATTGGCCGATTGGAATACTAATATCCATAATTTCATCCATGGTAGGATTTCCTCTGATATTATTTGGTTTTTTTAATTCGATTGGGGGAGAGAGGGTAGTAGATGTTATAAAAAGTATTTATCGAATTATAATTATAGTAATTTTACCGCTATTTTTAATACTTAATTTATTTGACACTTTATTTACAAATATTGTTTTAATTAGTTTAAATTCAATTATTTGGTATATGTTGTTGATGTTGTTTCCTATTGGTAATTTGGATGGTGCCAAGTTATTGAATTATGATAGAGGATATTATATCAAATTAGTATTAACTTTGATATCAATTTATTTACTAAGCATTATTTTATAATCTCAATTCCATATANTCAGGGAAATCAATTTCAAGACCGGGCGAATATCTATTGTCAAGAGTATAAAATCTGTAATGAAAGGAACACCAATTAAGAATATTTTTAGCAATATCCATCTTTTTTTGTTTATATTCAGTCATTGATTGATTTGAATTAAAATATGGTTTACTATATTCTCCAATTAGTGTGGAATTCAAATCAAAACCTAATAATAATGGATTTAATTTATTNANGAGAGCGAAAATNAAGGCACGATCTCCATCAGTGAAACCAATACTATTAGACCAGTTTTCAATTGGTTTTCCTTGGGTAAAAAACCAGATATTAGTACTATCATTAAAATCTTGTTTAATATCTAAAAAGTTGGACACCTTATCACGGTTATCACCATGGATTAAAACATGCATCATAATATTGTTTGATAAAATATACTCAATAATTTTAGAGTCAAGCCCATCCAAATCACTAATAACTAAATTAGGAGATCTATTATTTTGTAGTAACCATCGTGTAGCACCATCACAGCTTATTATGAATAATTTTGAATTAATAATCTTTTGTAAATTATTTTCATGATTGACTAAAGAGGGACCTGAACCAAAAATGATTGATTTTTGAGATTTTAAATTCAACATCGGTGAAAGTTTATTTTGTTTGATCCCATTTTGGTTCCAATATACCATTTCTTCATAATCACTTTTTGAGGATATATTTAATTTAGAACGAATTTTCGGATAAAAATGTTGCAACCAATTATCNGTATTTACCGTATAATTATGGTCAAACATTCTAAGTTCAGATCTAAAATTGTATTAATAATGATTATGTAACACAATCCAAGATATTAGCAAAAAATGTGAAAGAAATATTAAAATTAAACATATTTTGNGATAGTAAAGATCATATTATAAAAAGCATGATAAATAATNATTNNAATCTCATATTATAATGGATCACAATTTTAATGATGAAAATAATTTACCCAGCAGAAAAGCAGATCATGTGAAATTAGTAATAGAGGAAGATACAGGTATTGATAGAGTATCCAATGGGTTTGAAAATTTTAAAATAATTCCTTCTGCGATTCCTGAAGTCGATTATAGAGAGATTAGTATGGCAACATCCTTTCTTGATTTTGAATNTAAGGCACCTATAATGATTGCTGGTATGACAGGAGGATATCCTGAAGCAGAAAAAATTAATAAAAAACTTGCAAGTATTTGTAATGAAGTGGGGATACCAATGGGAGTGGGATCACAAAGAGCAATGATAAAAAATAAAAATATGATACCAACATATGATGTTAAAAAACATTTCAAAGATTTATTCTTAGTAGGAAATTTAGGCTTAGTGCAATTTAATTATGATTTTGGAATAAATGAATATAATGAGTGTGTAGAACAAATCGATGCAGATGCAATGGCATTACATGTTAATGCATTTCAGGAGTTATGTCAACCTGAGGGAGATTTAAACTTTTCAGATTTATGGAAAGAATTGGAAACCTTATGTGAAAAATCTAAAGTCCCCATCATAGGAAAGGAAGTAGGTAGTGGGATTGGAATTGAAGATGTGAAAAAATTTGAACAAGTTGGATGTAGTGCAATTGATGTTGGAGGGGCAGGAGGCACTTCATGGGCAAAAATTGAATTAATGAGATATGATGGAGAAGGAAGCCCACCTTTTGAATTAAATGACCCAACCTTGAAATGGGGAATACCGACAGCTTATGCTACATGGGAAGCCAGTGGCAACACTAATTTAGAATTAATTTCAACGGGAGGAATGTATCATGGGTTAGATGCTGCAAAAGCATTAGCTATGGGAACAAATATGGTAGGAGTAGCGAGACCGGTGTTACAAGAACTTGTAAATAATGGTGAAAAGAGTGCTTTAAAATGGATTGAAAATTATATTGAAACTATTAAACGCGTTATGTTTTTGATGGGAGTTGATAGTATAGAAACTTTAAGAACACAAAAAAATAAATTAATCCCAATGAATGATGCATATTTTTGGGTGAACTCACGAAAAAATAAATTNTGAATGTTATNAAATTTTTACAAGATNCATAATTTTGATTTAATTGTATTATGTATAACTATTTTTTTAATGTATGACAAATCTTATATTATGATACGGTATAAGCCCCTAAGACGACGAAAACGATGAGTTTAACAAATTAATTTATGAACTATTTGTTAAATTTAATCAGTCAAGATTGGAGAAATAAAATGTTTTGCCCTGAATGTGATTCGGTATTGGTACCAAATAAAGAGAAGGTATTAATGTGTAAAGATTGCGGATATCAAAGTGAAGATGAAAAGATTAATGAAAAGTATATTATTAAAGACGAAATTTCAGAAGAACAAAGAACAAAAATTGAAGTGATTGATGAAGATTTAAATTCTGGAGGAGTTCCTGAAGAGATGATTGAGGAATTGAGGGAACAGTATAGAGAAGCATTGGAAAATTTCGAGTTATAATTTAGTTTTTTAATTCAAAATCAATTATCTTACTATTATCAGGTATATGAAAAATNAATTCGCTGATATCTATAGCTTTNATTTTTTCCGCGGCAATTGGATCAGCCATTTTTCTAAACTTTGATTGAATATTTTTAGCTATCGATGATTTTGGATCATCTCCTGGGATTATAGTTGCGGTCATATCTGCATGAGCCAAATACTGTTTAGGACCAACAATTATCCTTGCCCAATGTTTCTCTATGACAACGCCAATCGATAACTCAAGAGGTAAATTTTTCATCTGTGATTTTTCCCCATAAATCATAAATGACCCTTTAGGTAAAAATTGCCCAGAAGGAGGGGTGAGAGAAACTTGATCTTTATTGACGATGAACGCATTTGCGGTTGATAATTTTCCTTTCCAACCAGATGAGTAACAAACTGCCATTTGACAAGCTACACTTTTTACTTCATTTGATAAACCGTTGCCATTAGTTTTGATTATTACTGATGCAGCGCCATGTAAATCTGCATGAGCGAAGTAATCTTCTTCATCAAGGTAACGTTTAACCAATTTTTCATTTGAAGATGCATCAGATCCAGATACGATCAAAACACCATTTGGCAATTCAAGCCAATGGAATTTTTCAAACCAACTTTTTCTTCTTTTAAGAATGACTACTTTTTCTTGTTTTTTGGAAAGATTTTGATCTTTATCTTTTGTCGCAGTTTCAATTTTGTTTATTGTTTTTTCAATAGCGATTTGAGCACCTTTAGATTTTTTGATTGATTTCTTTGCCTCAGTATAAAATATGTTAGCATTATCTGTAATTGATTTTCTAAAATCTAATTTAATGTTTAAGTTTTCATTGTTATGAGGAAGCAATATAACTAACTCTGCAGTGGATGGAATAACATCTTCAAAAATGAGTGCAGCAGGAATATTTTTTGATTTTCCTAATTGAATATTGGATACTATTGTGTCCCAATCCACATTATTTTTTTTAGCGGCATATATTGTTGTCAATAATTCATTAACATCTTTAAAATTCGAATATATTGCATCTCCATAAGATCGAAGTTCTTTACTTTTTACTTTCATATTTTCCATATGTTTTTTCTGCTCGATCAATTGGGTTTCTAATTTTTGCATTGCAATATTAATTTCTTCAGTTTCTTCTTCTAAGTCCTCATTTGTTTCTTGAGAAGAAAAATATACATCATATGCTGCATTGAGTGACTCAGGATGGAATATAGTCAATTCATCTTGATCTACCATTGGTTGAGGCCATGGATAAATTTTAACAACTTCATCTGGTTTGAATGGCAATTCTTCATCACCCCATTGTTCATCATATTGAATTAATGAGTCTTCTTTGGTGTTGGAATTTTCTTTTACTGTTACTTGATCCAAATATACTGTAGGGTTATATTGATTGTCTGTGAGTATTTTTTTAAGATCCAATATATTTGCAATTATATTATTAATATCATCATCATCTAATTCAACCAAATTCTTTTTATTAATTTTAGACTTACTTATGATATATTTGGAATAATGTGGGCCTAGTCCCATTAACCTATTTAGAACAGGTACAATTTTACCTTCTGTTTTTAGCATTGATGTGAATGTTTCAATAGAATTTGTAAATATGTCATCGCCTAAAGATGGCATTTCTACAAAATTTTTACCTGGATGTATATCACGATCTCTCATTTTTCGGTATCTTATTGCGGAAATAATTTTATTTTGGGGATTTACCAAAATGAGGTTACCCTCACCAAATAACTCAATTACCAAATTATAACCATCATTAGGTCCTACATTTATTGTTACAATTCGATCGATATTATTTTGAGTGATACTATTGATCATTGTATTCCGCAGATGGCTTCTAAGAGTCTTAACTAAATTAGATGGTTCTTTTGGCATTGTTCGATTAAAATTTGTGAGATGAATTCTTTTGCCAGGCTCGATAAGAAGAAATCTGGTGCCTTCTTGAGGCAATCTAATTTTAAAAATGAAAATATTATTAGGCAATTGGTAGATATTTGATATCCAGGATTTTTCAACCTCAGTCCTAATTTCATATGTTAAAACCCGAATATCAACTCCCGATAACGCCATTAATTTTATTTATTA
>PBWW01000045.1 GCA_002728275.1 Candidatus Heimdallarchaeota archaeon | reverse complement strand
CAGATATGCATAATAATGATACAGAAAAAAACGATATAATTTTATTGTATATGTTTTTAATTAACTTACCTAAATGAAAAATGAGATTGGTAAAAATTATGATCCTAATTTAATAGAGGATATGATTTATAGTTGGTGGGAAGAGAATCAATATTTTAAACCAGAAATAATGGAGAATATTGGAATTATTGACAGAGATTCCAAACCATTTGTTAACACATTACCTCCACCTAATGTAACCGGAGTATTACATTTAGGGCATGCAATGACGATTGCTATACAGGATTTATTCATTAGATATGCAAGAATGAATGGAAG
Organism: Candidatus Heimdallarchaeota archaeon; assembly: GCA_002728275.1. Lineage (GTDB taxonomy): Archaea > Asgardarchaeota > Heimdallarchaeia > Heimdallarchaeales > Kariarchaeaceae > Kariarchaeum > Kariarchaeum pelagium. The sequence continues at coordinate 12,476 of PBWW01000045.1, read as the reverse complement.
AAAATCACTATTTGTCCCTGGTACGGATCATGCAGGTATAGCTACGCAAAATGTAGTTGAGAGAGAATTAAATAAAGATGGTGTGGATAGGAAAATTTTAGGAAGAGAGAAATTTATTGATGAAGTTTGGAAATGGAAAGAAAAATCGCATACCATAATAACGGAGCAATCAAAAAAATTAGGATTATCGTCAGATTGGGAAAGAGAAGCATTTACAATGGATGAAAATTTGTCAAAAGCTGTGAGAACTGCTTTTGTCAGACTTTACAATAAAGGATTAATCTATAAAGGAAACTATTTAGTAAATTGGTGTCCTGGTCGATGTGAGTCTGCAATCTCAGATTTAGAGGCAGAACCAAATGAAATTGAGGGGAAATTGTGGTTCATAAGATATCCATTAATTGATGACAAATGGAGCGGACCTAAGTTTGAATGGGGTTCTGGAAATTGGTTAGATGGGGCTATAAATTTTATTGAGATTGCAACTACTAGGCCTGAAACAATGCTTGGAGATACAGCAGTTGCAATATCAAATGAAAAAAATAAATATTCAATGTATAAAGGAAAAAAATTAATTTTACCTATAACTAATAGAGAGATAGAAATAATTGAAGATGAATATGTGGATCAAAATTTTGGAACTGGGGCAGTTAAAATTACGCCTGCACATGATTTTAATGATTATGAGATAGGTAAAAGACATGATTTAGATTTTATTACAATGATGAATGAAAAAGGATACATAGAAAATGGTTACGGCAAATATAGTAATTTAGAAAGATTTGAGGCAAGAAAACAGATTGTTGAAGACTTAGAAAAAGAAAATTTGATTGTAAAAATTGAGGATTATACCCATTCCATTCCTAAATGTCAAAGATGTGATACCATTATAGAGCCGAGAGATAGTTTACAATGGTGGGTAAAGGCATCAATACTAACTAAACAAGTTCAAGATAAAATTGAAGAAGAGGGGTTAACAATCGTCCCTGAAAATCAAATGCAAAGACTTCAAAAATGGTTAGATCCAGAATTCATTAAAGATTGGTGTATTTCCCGACAATTATGGTGGGGGCATCGTATACCTGTTTGGTATTGTAAAAAAGAGCATGTAACCGTTTCAGAAAATATACCAATAAAATGTGCAATATGTGGTGAAACTGAACTTATTCAAGATGAGGATGTTCTCGATACTTGGTTTTCTTCTGCACTTTGGCCATTTTCTACATTAGGTTGGCCTGAGACAACAGAAGATTTTCTTGAATTTTATCCTAATACATTAAGAGAAACTGGATATGATATTTTATTTTTTTGGGTTGCAAGAGAACTTATGATGGCTGTTGAGTTAACTGGGAAATTACCTTATGAAATAATATATCTTCATGGATTGATAAGAAATGAAAAAGGTAAAAAAATAAGTAAATCTATGGAGAATATTGAAGATTATGATCCTTTGAGAGTTATTGCTAAAAATGGAGCAGATGCACTTAGATATACTTTGATTGCGTATTCAACTCCTGGATTAGATATGAATTTAGATTTGAAAAATATTGATGCTGCTCAAAAATTTTGTAACAAATTATGGAATGTATTCAAATATATTTTGAGTAATATACCTGAAAATTTTCAATTAAAAAACTATGATGAAATTAAGAATGCAAATTTAGAATTATCTGATAAATGGATCTTATCTAAATTAAATGAGTTAATATTAATGGTAAGAGATGCTTATGAGAGTTACAAATTTTTAGAGGTAGCAAGAGAAATTAAAAGATTTACATGGAATTTATTGGCAGACTGGTATATTGAAATTTCAAAAATTAGGATATATGATGAGTCAAATGATAAATTTGATCCAAGACATATATTGTTAGTTTGTATTGATAGTGTATTAAGAATGTTGCATCCTATAATGCCATATGTTACTGAACACCTGTGGCAGAATTTACCTGAAAAATTAAAAGATCAAGATGGTTTAATAATAGCTAAATTTCCAATTGGAGATGAAGAATATATCAATTTGGAAGTGATGAGTAGTTTTGATAAATTAATTGATTTAATATCTAAAATTAGAACTATAAGAGGTGAGTATAAGGTACCACATACTAAAAAAATAAGTTTATTAGTTTCTGCGGGTGAAAGCACTGATATATTAAATCAAGGATCAAAAATAATTTGTGACTTAGGAAAAGTTGATGATACTAAATTACAAATAATGGAAAATATAATGCCTTCAGAAAAAATGATAAGTTCAGTAATTGGTGAGATTAGTATTTTTATTCCTATGGAAGATATGATTAATTTGGAAGATGAAATGATTAGATTAGAAAAAGAAATTGAGAGGAAAACCAAACTTGCGAATAAATCAAAAGCAAAATTATCATCTGATTTTTCGATAAGGGCACCTAAAAATATTGTAGAGGAAGAAAGAATAAAATTACAAAAATTAGAAGGAGAAATTGAAAAATTAGAGGAAAGAAAAAACTTATTGTAAATAATTTATTTAAGTAAATTTGGTATATCTGATAATTTATCGGCGATTTTTGCACCTGCTTCAGATAGGGCTTTTATTTTTCCTTCAGCTGTGCCAACATCACCTTGAACTATTGCACCTGCGTGGCCCATTGTTTTTCCTTCTTTCGCAGTTTTACCAGCTATAAATGCAATTACAGGTTTTTGAACATTATTTTTAATATATTCTGCTGCGATTTCCTCTGCATCGCCTCCTATTTCACCGATCAAAACTATTTTCTCGGTTGATGAGTCATCGTTAAATAATTGAAGGACTTCTTTAAAATTTGTTTGCTTAATTGGGTCACCGCCAATTCCAAAAATGGTTGAAACACCTAAATTGGAATTATTTAATTGATGTGCAACTTCATAAGTTAATGTACCTGATCGTGAGACCACTCCAATATTACCTGATTTTACTATATCTCCGGGAATAATTCCTATTTTGGCTTCACCAGGGGTCATTAAGCCGGGGCAATTTGGCCCGACTACTATAGTATTTGAATTTTTAGCACGATTAATAATTTCCATAGTGTCTACTACTGGAACACCTTCTGTAACAATGACCAATAATTCGATACCTGCATCTATAGCTTCAAAGGCAGCAAGTTTTGTGAATTTTGCAGGAACAAAAATTACAGAAGCATTTGCACCAGTTTGGTGAACTGCTTCGAGCACTGAGTCAAAAATTGGAAAACCATCAACCATCTCCCCACCTTTTCCTGGTCGAGTTCCACCAACTACATCAGTACCGTAGTTTTTCATTAATTTTGCATGATATAATCCTTGATATCCAGTAATTCCTTGAACCAATACTTTTGTGTTTTTATCTAATAAGACTGCCATTTTTAATTCACTCCTTTTGCTGCTTCTACTGCTGCTTGTATAGCAGGTTCCATTTCTTCAAATGCTTGCAACCCTTGATTTTCTAAAATTTTTATTCCTTCTTTTTGATTAGTACCCATCAATCTTATGATCAAAGGGATTTGAAGATTTAATTTATTTCGGGCAGAAATGATACCTTCAGCTACTTGATCTAATCTTGTAATGCCACCAAATGCGTTAATCAATATAGATTTTAGTCCTTTATCTTTAACCATAATTTCTAATGCTTTGAGAACTTTTTCTTCTCCTGCTCCACCACCAACATCTAAAAAATTGAGTGGTGAACCACCAAATTCAGCAATTAAATCCGCGGTAGCCATACCTAGTCCTGCTCCAACTGATAGCATTCCTATTTCGCCTCCTAAATTGACATAAGAAAGATCTGCATCTTTTGCTTCTTTTTCTGCAGATGTATATCTTAGTTCCTGAGAGAGAAATTTTTCTCGGTTGGGATGTTTGAAAATAGCATTGTCATCAACAATTACTCTTGCATCAAGTGCAATTACTTCATTATTTTTTGTAATTACTAATGGATTAATCTCGCAAAGGGACAAATCTTCTAATCGCATCATTTTGACCATGGTTGAGATAATATTTGCAGTAACAATTTTATTTGTACCTTTCATTCCTCTTTTTGCCAATATGTTCATGAATGTATAACCATAGACATCTTTTCCAAATGGTACACGTATAGTCTCAATTGCATCTGGATTGGTTTTGGCTAACTCTTCTATATCAACACCCCCTTCCATTGAAAATAAAACTAAAGTCTCTAATGTATGAGAGTCAAAAATCATAGAGATAAATATTTCTTGTTTAATTTCTGCAGCTTCTTCAATCAAGAGATGAGTGACTGGTTTATTTGATTTAGTATCAGTCATTTTTAAAATATCTAAGGAAAAATTTACAACTTCTTCTTGAGATTTAGCTATTTTTATCAATCCTCGTTTACCTCGTCCACCTGATAATACTTGAGCTTTTATGGCAACTGGTAAACCTAATTCTTCCGCAGCTAATTTTGCGTCTTTTTCGTTTTTAACTAATTTTGATTTTGACAAAGGTATACCATATTTTGCAAATAATTCCTTACCTTCCATTTCAAGAATTAATCCCATATATTTATTGAAATAATGAATAATTAAAAGTAAGTGGTATTTTTCAAAATTTATGAATCAAGAATTGATTAAATTAATTTTTGATTATTTATTATTTTAAATTTTTATTTTTTTAGATTATTAATTGAATTTTCTTCTTGCAAGAATTGCTACAGCAAATAATGAGAAGATGAAACCAGCTCCTGGGAATGGTAATCCAGAAGATGATGATGCTTCCCAACTGCTTTGGAAATCAGCATCAGACCATGATAGTCCAGCGGATGTCCATGTAGCTACAGCGGAAATTGCTCCAGAAGCAACTTTTGAAACTTGGTAGAAACCTGCGGTTGAGTCACCGTTTTCATCGAAACCGATGGAACCAGTGGCACCGTCAAAGCTTACTGCACCTAAGTTTGCAATGATTTTATCACCGTCAGTTGAAGCACCAGCTTTTACTGCTAATGCACCAGCTTTTACTGCATCATATGTTTCTCCAGTGTATATATCACCGGATGCATCTGGGTATGCTGCTTTATATGCTTCTTGGAATGCGGTTACAGAGTCAGCAGCTGCTGCGGATGGTTTGACTAATACAAATCCTTCCATTGCATCTGCGGTACCAGTAGATTCAGAGAAAATACCTTCATCTGCTACACCGTCTGCTCCAATTACTTTTCCTGTATATCCTTGTGCATCTAATTCTACAAAGAATAATGAACCGTCAGTAGCATATGAAATAGCTACAACTACTCCAGGTTCTTCTGCAAGTACAGTTTGTACTGTGGTTGCGAAGTCTGTTTGGGTTTCTGCGTAAGTTACAATTGTAGCAGAATTACCAGAGGTTGCTTCAAAATTGTCTTTTGTTGAGTTTGCAAGACCGGTACCATATGCATTGTCTAATGCGACAACTACCATTTTGGTTACACCAGCTGCGTTTGCTAAATCAGCTAAAACTTTTCCTTGTAAGGCATCAGATGGAGGTGTTCTCCATAAGTAACCTTCATCACCTGCAACTTTGTGATCATCAAATAATGTGATAGCGGGTGAGGTTGATGCGTATGAAATCATTGGTACACCAGCTTCAACAGCAACTGCAGCAGCAGCCATAGTGTTTGAAGATCCAGCAGCACCAACAACGTAGTGTACTCCAGCATCGACAGCAGCAGTCATAGCAGCAGAAGATCCTTCTGGTGTGGTTGCTGTATCGTAAACTGAAAGCTCAAATGTATATCCATCAAAAGCAGAGTCATTGTTTAAATCAGAAACTGCTAAAGCTGCGGCTTTTTCAAAACCTCCGGAATAAGCGGATAAACCACCTGTTTGAGGAGTTAAGAGACCGACTTTGACGGTTACATCTTGATCTAATGAGCTGTTTGCTGCAGCAGGTGCAAGCATTAAAGCTCCGATCATGAGTGTTATAAAGAATATTCTTTTCATTTTATTTTATTCTCCTTGAAACTAAATTGATAACTTAAATGTGATTTTAGTAATTAATTCAGGTTCCAGCATTAATATAATCTACTCCATATTTATATATTTTATCCTATCTAGCTATGTGCAGTGACATCATAAGGGGTTATTATTTAAATTATATCCAATTTATATATAGTAATTAATCTGCATTTTCTGGTTCGGTATTATGACCAAGATAATAAGACCCTAAATCTGTATTATTTAGTAAATTATGACCAGTATCTTCATGAACCACTTGACCTGCAGCTAAGATATAACCTCGATCTGCTATTGCAAGCCCAGATTTAGCATTTTGCTCAACCAATAATACAGCAACACCAAGCTCATCTCTCAACTTTTTGACATGTTCCATAATTTCGGTTACCAAATTTGGTTGTAAAGCAGCACTTGGTTCATCAAGAATAATCATTTTTGGATTTGTTATTAATGCTCTTGCCATTGCTAAAGTTTGCCTTTGTCCTCCAGAAAGAGTCTTTGCCGGCAGTGATCGTCTCTCTTTAAGAATGGGATAGGTATTAAATATTTTATTTTTTGCATTTTTTAATTCATTTGCAGTTAATGAAAAACCACCCATTTCTAAATTTTCTTCTATTGTTAGAGAAGGAAAAACATTGTTTCGTTGGGGTACGAAACCTATATCATTATGCACCATTTTATTTGATTTTATATTTATTAAATCAATTTTTTCTTCTCCAGGATAGTACATAACCTTACCTTCATGGTGCGTGATTAAGCCATAGATAAGTTTTACAAGTGTGGATTTTCCAGAACCATTTGGGCCAATGATACAAACTATTTCTTTTTTATTGACATNAATATCAACTCCATGTAGAATTTTAATTTTAGGACCATAGCCNCCATGTAAATTTATAGTTTCTAAAATTTTATCCATTTTAATTAACCGCCTATTTACCTAAGTAAGCTTCGATTACTTCCTTATTTTGTTTGACTTCTTCCGGTGAACCATGAGTAATTATTTCACCTTGATTTGCGACATAGACATGATCAACTTCAGCTCGCATAATTACATCCATATCATGTTCAATAAGCAGAATAGTTAAACCTAAATTATTTTTTAACTCGACTATTTTTTGAAATAATTTTTCGGTTAAAGCNGGATTTACTCCTGCTGTTGGTTCATCTAATAATAACATTTTAGGTGAAGACATCAATACTCTACCGATGTCGACTAATTTTGATTGACCTCCACTCAAATTTTTAGCATATTCATATGCCATGTGTGTGATATCTAATAATTCTAAAATTTCAAGAGCCTTAGATTTTAATTCTTCTTCTTGTTTTTTGAAATTTGATCGAAATAGTGCATTTAATATTCGTTCTCCGATTTGTTTCTTGGGAGGCAGCATTAGATTTTCTAATACGGTTAAGTCTTTGAACAATCGTGTATCTTGATAAGTTCTTGATAGACCATATTTTGCGATATCATATGTTTTTTTACCCAATATATCGATACCATCAAAAATAATGCTATCCGAATTTTCATCTGCAGGGAGTACTGCACTTATGATATTGAATAGAGTTGATTTGCCGCAACCATTTGGACCAATTAAGGCAGTTAGGCTGTTTTCTTTGACTTCTAAAGAGAGATTATTGAGAGCTTTTAANCCATCAAAAGACTTTGAAATATTATTTATTTTCAGTAACATTATATTTCATCTCCTTCATTCTCTTTTTCATTTGGCAATAATAAATTATCATTACTCTTTGAGATTATATCTGTAACTTGGGAACCAGGTGGAAGTAAAAATTCTCCATTCACTCTCGGACGATAAGCTCTTTCTGGTAAAACTCCACGGGGGGCAAATCTAATAAACAATATTAATATTAGACCTACGAATATTAATTGTAAATATGCAATAGCTAGGTCAGGTGCATTTGGTCGGATCAATTTTAGGATGGAGTCAAGTAAATTAAATAATGTTGAGCTTTCATTATCAAGCAATCTAGATGCACGATTCAATACTACAAAAATTGTCGCTCCTAATAGCATTCCTTTATTGTTACCTCGACCTCCAATTATGTAAACTACCCAAACATTGAATGTTATAAGAGGGAGAAAACTTTCTGGAAATACAGATACATTAATCCATGCGGTGAGTACTCCTCCTAAAGCAGCAACAGCTCCGGATAGAGCCATGATTTGTACTTTTGCATTTAATGTATTCTTACCATATGTTGAAGTGACTAAATCATCTTCTCTGATTGATCGTAATATTCTTCCGTATGGAGAATGAGTTAATCGTTCGCAAATAAAGTAGATAATAATAAACATGAGAAAGCCAATAGCAGCAATTACAAAACGATAAGGAATTTCAATTCCAAATAACAAACCATTAGTGGTATCATGCCATTCTTTGAATGGCAAAGGTATTTGAAGTATTGCCGGAGTACTAGGACGTTCACCATTAATAATGGGACCTCGTAAATTGGGTTCTGTTTTCATTAGTTGTCTAAAAATTTCCCCAAGTGTGATTGAGACAATTGCAAAATAATCATCTTTCAGTCGAAGTGTACTTAATGCAATTATTGCAGATATGATAGCAGTGATAATCATTGATAAAAATATTGCGAGAATTGTATTTACTCCTGTATTTACAGCCAATAGTGCATAAATTACAGCTCCTAACGCAATTTGGAAAACAACACCAAAATTGAGGACTCCTACCAAACCTGTACTAAGATTTAGAGAGATACCACATATTGCATAAAATGTTATGAAAACTAATATTTCTTGAGCGGTCACTGCTTTTCCTAATTGTATTAATATAATTTCGGCACAAACAAAAAAATATCCGAAGGCTATGAACCTCCGATTTTCGACCATTTTTTCTTCTTTGCCTTCAGATTTTTGAAAAAGGTAAAATAATAATATGGGTAATAAAAGCATTATGGATGATGGGGTGTCTTCAATGTTCAGAGGAATGAATATCAAGTTTCGAAATAGGATTAAAGTCATCCCTAAGAAAGTATATAACAAAGCTCTATTATCCGCCATTTGAATTTTGTCATGAATATTTTTAATAACATTTTTTGTCTTCATAATTATTCATCTCCATATAATCCTTGAGGTTTAAACAAAATTACAAAAATCAATATAATGAAAGGTGTAATTGTATTATAACTTACTAAAGCGGTACGCTCATAAGGTGTATCCAATAAAATACGTTCAATGCTTGTAAGATAACTATTTGATAGTACTTGTGTAAATGCGATAATCATAGCGGCATAAACACTTCCTTTTAAGGACCCTACACCACCTAAAACAATTACTGCAAAAGCAGGTAAAAGGAATAAAAACCCTGAGAAAGGTATAACAGGAAGGGTTGAGGCAAATATAATTCCGGATACACCTGCTAATCCACCTCCAATGAACCAAGTAATACGGATCATTCTTAATGTATCAATGCCTGATATTTCTGCTAAATCTTTGTTATCCGCAGTTGATCTAAGTGCTTTTCCTAATTTTGTCTTTTCTAAAAATAGAAATAAACCACCCACCATTACTAAAGATACTGTTAATGCAAGAAGTATTTCGTATCTAAGAGCAAAATTTGTTCCCTTGATGTTTAGTGGAGTTATGCCACTTATTGAACCAAATAAAACAGAAGGAATGTCTATTCTGGGAATTTCTTGAGATGAGGGCAATCTAAAATATACTGCCTTCCCTCCATAAAACATAGAAACTATATTACGAATAATTAAACCAACTCCGATACTCGATATCATTAAAGATTCGTTTGATGCATTTAATTGTCGTATAGGTTGAAAAACTAATAGATCACTTAGAAGTGCCACAATACCTGCTAAGATGAAGGCAACCAATAGAGCACCAAAATAATCTTGAAGAATTGGTGATCTTTCACTGTAAATTTCCGACCAAGCGACACCCACGTAGGCACCAACAATAAAGAGTTCTGCATGAGCAAAATTTGCAAAACCTATGAGTTTGTAAGTCATATTTAATCCAATTGAAATGCAGAGATAAATACTGAAAACATAAAGGGTAGAGAAAATTATAAATGAAATATCCATTCGCAAATTAGTATTGATAATATTAACAAATGTATAAATTGAAAAAAGTAAAATACTTAAATTTTTTAAAATATAGTTCCTATTTTCGCTTAACCATATTTTTCTTTTGTGCGTTGAGGTTAAAGCCATGAACTCTTTTACTTTTTCAAACATCATTATATTGCAAAATTAATTTATGTTTAAACCTTTCCAACCAATTATTAATTGAAAGCTATAATATTTCTATCATTGGACTTTTTATGAGTTACAGAGATATCAAAGCTAAATAAATCAATATGAAAAATCCTAAAAATAATACTATTTTTGAGAAATCAAAATTATTTGCAATTTTTATAAGGTACTTCATAGTTATTAATCCAAAAACAGCACTAAAAATAATTCCAATTATTATTCCGGTTGGCTCTTCTACTAATGCAGAGACACTATTTTCCATGAAAATTAGATCAAATAAATCTAAAACTATTGCGCCCATTATAGCGGGGACTGCCAATATGAAAGATCCTTTAAAAGCTTCCTCACTATCAATATTCACTAATAATAAGGCTGTGATGGTAGTACCGGATCGGCTTACACCAGGAATTATTGTAATTCCTTGTGAAAGACCAACAATGGCCATTTGAAAAAAAGTAATTTCTTCAAGGTTTTTATTTTTATTGTGGAAATATTTTCGTGATCTTAATAGTAAAGATGTAAATATAAGAGATATACCCAATATTAACATAATTAAGTTGCCGAAATTTTCGTTATTTAAAGAATTAGTCAATAAGTACTTGATTGGAAGACCTACGGTGCCTGTAAAGATACTTGTAATAATAATAAATTTTCGTAAGAAATCTCCATCTTTATCTTGGATATTAAGAACAGTTTTCCATTCTTGACGATAGTAAATTATTACGGATATCAAGGTGCCTAAATGTAGCCAAAAAGCTATTGAAAGTATAAGATTGGAATTTTCAATACCAAATAAAGTACCAAGCAATATTATTTGACCTTCTGAAGATACGGGTAACCATTCCAAAACTCCTTGCGCAATACCTAATACAATGAACACCCATATTGATATCATATTTCGATCTAGTTTAATTTGGATATTAAGTTTTAGACTTTTAATTGTTTCAAAGTGAATGCATCAAACAATATTAAAACTGAGAAATTATATTAAAATTGATTGAATATGGTAAGTAAAACAAATTTCCCTCCATCTGTGATCCTTGATAAAGAAAGTATTATAATTTGGGATGAAGATATTTCCTCAATATTATATTCTAATGGATACTTTGGAAAACCATTAGGATTAAGAAAACCAACACCTGGAAATTTACAAAGACCGTTAGTTTTATCATTATTCGATGGTTTAATTTTGTTGGAAAATTCAATTATTTCTATATCTTTGAATGATAAGAACATAAATATAGATGAGTTTGTTGAACATGCAAATAACTATTACGAAGATTTTTATGATAAGTATCAGGTTTACAAATATCTTAGAGATTTAGGATATATAGTCAGACCTGGTATGAAATTTGGAAGTGATTTTGTGATCTATGAAAAAGGCCCAGGAATTGATCATTCAAAATGGGTAGTACATATTGAAAAAGATAAAAAAGAATTAAAAGCAATTGAGATTGTTAGAGCAGGTAGGTTAGCTGCATCAGTGAAAAAAAGATATTTAATCGCAACAAGTATCTCAAAAGAAAGTCCCAAATTGTATAGTTTTGATAGAGTGAAAATATAAGATATAAATTGAAAATAGTTGAGTAAATTTTGAATTATTTATATAGTTTAAACTCAATTAAATAATATAAGGTGATTAATCATTTCTGAAGAAAACAAAAAAATTGATGAATACATTTCAGAAGTTGTAAATAATAGTAATAATGCGAATATAGATGCACTAGGCGTTAAAGTTCAAAATTTAAAAAATATAGCACATGAAAATAAAGAATTATATGATGAATTGTTTGAATCATATTCGGGTAGTTTAGATGAATTAGGATCTAAATTTAGGAATATTCGGGAAAATCTCAAATATTTATCTTATGATGACTTAGATATTGAAAAATTAAGAATATTTGGAGGGCCGATTAATTATAGTGAACAAAAACAAGAGTTTTCAAATGACCAAGTAGAAGATAAAGATTATAATATTTTAGAAAAGGTTGCTAATTCGATTGAAAATGAGGAAAATCGATCATTTGTTGATGACATAAATAATTTAGTGGAAGAAGAAGTAACACAATATGAAAATGAAATTCAAGAAGAAGTAGCACAATATGAAAATGAAATTCAAGAAGAAGTAACACAATATGAAAATGAAATTCAAGAAAATACAAATTATAGTGAGCCAGACACTATATCTGCTAACGAAACATACGATGAAAGAAGAGAAGATAACATTAGAGATGCATTTCAAAAACCTGCTGAGGCACCCGATATGAATGCTATGAGAAATGAAATCATTAA
>PBWW01000044.1 GCA_002728275.1 Candidatus Heimdallarchaeota archaeon | reverse complement strand
TAAAATGGGCTCAAAAAGCATTTAAAAATTTTAGAGTGGTCCCACCAGGATCGGGTATAGTTCATCAAGTTAATCTAGAATATCTTGCATCCGTAATTGATATTCGTGACTTTAAGGGAGAAAAAACAGCTGTCATTGACTCTGTTGTCGGAACTGACTCACACACACCTATGATAAATGGATTAGGTGTCATGGGTTGGGGTGTAGGTGGAATTGAAGCAGAAGCAGTAATGTTAGGACAACCATATTACATGCTTCTTCCAGAAGTAATTGGAGTTAAACTTTCTGGAGAATTACCTGAGGGCTCTACTGCCACAGATTTAGTTTTACGTGTGGTAGAAATGTTAAGAGAAGAAGGTGTTGTAGGAAAATTTGTAGAATTTTATGGCCCTGGATTATCTAAATTATCTGTCCCAGATAAAGCCACTATCTCAAATATGGCTCCCGAATATGGTGCAACCATGGGTTTCTTCCCGGTAGATCAATCAACTTTAGATTATTTACATTTAACAGGAAGAGAACAAACACATATTGATTTTATAGAATCATATTGTAAAATGATTGGTATATTTAGAACAGATGATGATCAAGATCCAAAATTTTCAAAATCATTAGAATTAGATTTAAACACCATAACTCCCGCAATATCAGGTCCTTTAAACCCAGAAGAAAGGGTTACACTCGAAGAAGCAGAAGAAAGAGCAATTGAATTTCAAGAAGCTCACATTAGTAATAGAAGTAAAACAGCAGAAATTAAATCATCAAAATTTGAATATAATGGTCAAGAAACGACTTTATCAGATGGGAATATTGTAATCGCTGCAATTACTAGCTGTACCAATACTTCAAACCCCTCAGTGCTTATTGGTGCTGGCCTTTTAGCAAAAAAAGCTATCGAAAAAGGATTGATGACTCAACCTCATATTAAAACTAGTTTCGCTCCAGGATCTTTGGTAGTTACAAAATATATGAAAAATTTAGGGTTGGATCAATATTTAGATATGTTAGGTTTCCATACTGTAGGTTATGGTTGTACCACATGTATAGGCAACTCAGGTCCACTACCAATAGAAATAGATCAAGTTATCAGAGATGACGATCTTTATGTTACATCCATATTAAGTGGAAATAGAAATTTTGCAGGTAGAGTGCACCAATTAACAAGGGGTAATTTTCTTGCATCCCCCATGTTAGTTGTAGCTTATGCTTTAGCTGGCAGAACTGATATTAATATAACAAATCATGTTTTTGGAATAGACCAAGACGGAAACGAAATTCATCTTAAAGATATTTGGCCATCTCAAAAAGAAATATTAGATGCCATCAACTCTGGGTTAAATCCAGAAATGTATAAAACAAATTATGCTACAATTTTAAATGGAGATTATCAATGGCAAAGACTAGAGGTGGAGGCTTCCACACTATTTCCTTGGAAAGAACAATCTACATATATACGTTTACCACCTTTTTTTGAAAACTTTTCAAAAAACCCATCTGACATAGAAAATATAACTGACTCACGTGTATTGATGCTGTTAGATGATAAGATTTCAACAGACCACATATCTCCAGCAGGTGTAATCGCTTCAAACAGTCCTGCAGCAGAATATTTAATGAATAATGGTGTTCAAAGAAAAGATTTCAATTCTTATGGGTCAAGAAGAGGAAATCATGAAGTTATGATGCGGGGCACCTTTGCTAACATTAGAGTACAGAATCAAATGTCACCAGGAAAAGATGGTTGGTGGTCAAAACACCTTCCTTCAAATTCTATTGAGACTACTTATAATGTATCACGAAAATATATTGAAGAAAATATTCCTGTTATAGGTATTGCATCTGCACAGTATGGTCAAGGCTCATCTAGAGATTGGGCAGCAAAAGGCCCCGCTTTATTGGGTATGAAAGCAGTACTTTTCAAAAGTATAGAACGTATCCACAGATCAAACCTAATAGGAATGGGTGTTTTACCAATTCAATTCATTCATGGAGAAGGATGGCGAGAACTTAATCTTGATGGAACCGAAAAATATCATATTTATGATCTTGAAGATGGATTAAACATTTCTAAAAAAATAAATATTGAAGCCATCAAAGAAAATGGTCAATCAATTAAATTCCAAGGTATTTTACGAATTGATACAGAAGTCGAAATCGAATATATTAGGTATGGTGGGATATTACAATATGTTTTAGCCAATCTTCTCAAACAATAATGGTACTGTATAATTTATATTATAAATCATTTTTACAAAATTAAAATATATATGGTTGACTCAGAAAAAAAAACAATTTTATCTTTTTTCGCCCATCCAGATGATGAATTGGGGGCAATCGGTACATTAGCTAATCATGCTTCAAGAGGAGACAATGTTGTAATGTGTTGGGCAACTTATGGAGAATTAACAACCCTATTACCAGAACTCTCAATTGATGAAGTAAAGAAAGAAAGAAAGAAACACGCTCAAGACATTGCTAACATAGTCGGAGCAAATCATATTAAAATATTAGATTTTGGAGACTCTATGGTTCAAAATACAAGGGACCAAAGAATACAAGTAGGCAAACTTTATGTCGAAGAAAAACCTGATGCAGTTATTACATGGGGATTTAACAATCCACATCCCGACCATCGTTATACTGGATTTTTAGCATTAGATGGTATAAAGATGGCCAGAATAAATAAAATAATGGAAACCGATACTCCTCACAGAAAAAACATAAAATTATTGAGTTACTTCGAAAAAGGTAATGGGTTCCCCATAAAATATGTTAACCTCAATAAAGATAGTATGGAAAAAGCCAAAGAAGCAGCACATTATTATGGAGATATATATGAATGGAAAAACGTAGATAGTTGGGCCGTTGATAGACGACGAACATATGGAATGGAGTCGAATACAAAATATGCGGAAAAATTTAATATCAGGTTTGATTTTGAAAAACCTTCAAATTATATTTTTTAAAACAAATTAAATTTTAAAATTTTATTTAATCAAATATTCAAACATGTAACAAATAATATTGATTATTGATTATTTAATTTCAAATATTTTACTCTAAGACTACTTTTAATAAATATAATATTCTATGTCGATATAATTACATCAAATGGGTAATTAATATGAAAAACAAAACTAGTATTTTCTTAATTAGTATTCTTGCTTTATCATCTTTGATGATCATGGCATCACAACCAGCACAAGCACAAACAGAAACAATCGTTATCGGTGTTGTTTCAGGTGGAGCTAATCAATTTAACGTAACAGATGTTACAGTTCAACCCAACACACAATATGTCATCGTATTCCAAAATACAGACTCTATGATGGGCCACAACTTACGTCTCGATGTTGACGCAGATGTATCTGAAACAAACTTAAATGATGCAGATGATGTTGTAATCGGATTGGCTAACGACGCTGAAGGAAATTATGCAGGTACATGGAACACAACATGGACTTCTCCAGCAAGCGGTGAAGTACAATACTTCTGTGGATTTGCAGGACATTATCCAACCATGGTTGGGTATTTGACTGTTGAAGGAGGATCTTCAGCACCCGGATTTGGATTAATCTCCGGTATTGCAGCTTTATTAATTTTTAGCCTCGCAATTCCAACACTCAGAAAAAATTAATAATACACAGATATTTCCAAAGTATTACTGAATATTATATAATAAAAATAATCAATATATATTGAACATAACAAAATATGTTCAAGAAGTGAATAACATGAGATTAGTTACAGTCCATTTACCAGCAGAATACCTATCAGACCTCGACGAATTAGTTCGACAACAAAGATACCCCAATAGAAGTGAAACAATTAGGGTGGCAATTCGTGATCTTTTAAGAGAAGAACTTTGGAGATCAAAATCAGCCTCAACTACAGTTGTACAACATTCTTCATAATTATAATTTATCTTTATATCTCAGTGGACTATTTACATTCTCAAATATAGGTATTGCATTTTTCAAATGATCATTCAGAAACAATAACGCTGAAGTTCGTTTATCCGGTTTACCACCCTTTTGTAACCTATTTTTAGCAATAGCTAAATCATCTAAGAAATCATAAATGACAGTATCTATATTGTAGAATTCTCTTATTTTACCCGGAGCAAGATCCTCGTACTGTTCATATAAATCATATGCAACACCCATCGGATCTTTAATTTTAGTCAAAGACATTATTCCCAACAAGTATTGATGTTTTTTAGGTAATTGTATTGGAATTACTCCAGGAGTATCATACATCATTAATCTTCTCGAAACCTTTACTTTTTGGTAAGTCTTAGTGTGACCTGCTACTGGCGCAGTAGGTGCTGATTTTCTCCCTTTTAAGACATTAATCAAACTACTTTTTCCGGTATTTGGGAATCCTACTATTGCTACTGTCGCTTCATCTTTATTAGTTAATTTTAATATCTCTTGTCTTATCCTTGATGTACCAAGTCTCTCCTTGGCAGATACTCCAACTGCTTTTAGCCCTTC
This sequence comes from Candidatus Heimdallarchaeota archaeon, assembly GCA_002728275.1. Lineage (GTDB taxonomy): Archaea > Asgardarchaeota > Heimdallarchaeia > Heimdallarchaeales > Kariarchaeaceae > Kariarchaeum > Kariarchaeum pelagium. The sequence continues at coordinate 20,883 of PBWW01000044.1, read as the reverse complement.
ACTATCTGCAAACCATTTTATCCACTGATTTAATTTCTCTCTACTAATTAAATCAGTTTTATTCAATACTACTAATAAATTCTTATTTTCCATTTCTCTAACTTTATCTTCCAATCTATTACTTCTACAAATTGACGGAAACCTAGCATCTACTACTTGAACGACAACATCTGCCATATCTACCATTTTCCATAGTATCCCCCAATAAGTATTCATACTAGGTGTCATTATATAAATTCCCCTTTTATTTTTTCCAATAAATTGGTGGGACCAATTCCAGACATTGATGTTGTACCATCATTATTCCAAATTTGTTCATCAACTCTCGCAATATTGTGTAATTTACTAGCAATACTTGGTTGTAAATTTTGATAATAAAACTCAGTTAAATTGTCCTCAAATAGACTTTCAAAAGCTCTAATAAAATTCTTACGAATATCATCAGATCTATCAGATCTAGATACTATAATTTCATAATCATCAAAAACTTCTAAGTTATGTATATTTTCCTTTACATTTTTTATTGTCATTTCATCTACAAGATCTACTTTTGTTAAAATAAATAATACTCGTACATTCCCCTCAATGTTAAACTTCTCTACATATTTAAGAAAATCATTAATCTGTATTTCACTAAACTTTTCTGATTTTGAAATGTTTATACACGATATAATTCCATTAAATGAAAATATTTTATTCAACATTAAATCAAATGCAGACATAACATTGTTTGGCAAACTAACCAGCCCCACGGTATCAATAATATCAATTGGATACCCTGTAACTTCACACCTTCCAGTTTTTAATACCATTGTAGTAAACGCATCTTTGCTGGTCTCTCTTTCGTCACTTGTTAAAATATTAAACAATGTTGATTTTCCAGCACTATAATAACCCACAATAGGTATTTTTGGTATCTCAATTATTTCATTAATTATAGATTGTTTTTTTATTTCATTAATTTTCTTCTCTATACTTTTTATTCTATTTTGAATATCAGAAATCATTACACTTCCAACTTGTTCTCCTCCTGCACCAAACCCAACTCTTTCCTTCATTACCGCCTCACTCAGTCTAGCACCAGCCTTAGGTTTTGCATAAATTAATTTAGCCATTTCAACCTGTAATTTAATATCTGTTGTATTAGCCTTATTTTCAAAAATTTCTAAAACCAACATTACCTTATCCATAATTTCAACATCTAATAATTCTTCAAGATTTGCTATTTGATATGATCTTAGAACATCACTAAAAATTATTTTTTTACAATTTTTTTCCTCTATCAAAATCTTAAGGTTATCAATTTTTTTTTCATTTAAAAAATGTTTAGTGTGATATTTTTTCAACTCTATTTTATGTAAATAATTATTCGTATAGCCTGCAGCAAATGCTAATTCTAATATTTCACTTTCATCCTCAGAACCATTTTGAACGATATTATCTACCAATATTATCATTTGAATAACAATTTCAGCAGACTCTTATTATAAAAAGCATAATTTATCTTTTCATAAATTATAAACAAAATATGTAATTAATATGGTGGTGCGAGGGGGATTTGAACCCCCGAGTGCAGGAGCACACTAGCTTTCTAGTGAAAAAATATTTGTCCTTTCCAGGCTAGCCCCTTGGGCCAGGCTTGGGTATCGCACCGTTTTACTCCAAAGATCATTAATTTCTTTGAATTACAAATACATAACAAAACTCTATCTTTTATCTTTGTCTTTTGTATTCAGAATTTAACTATATTTTGTCAATCTAATATTTTACCAAATTAAAATTATATTAATTATCCGCCGTATTTATCCAAACGAATTTAAATTGATATGAGTGTTATAAATTATAATATGGTTGAGTCATTTGATGCTATAGATATACGTGCAGGTACAGAAGAAGATACACATGCAATTATACAATTCGCATCTATGTTAAATGAAGATCCATTCATTAGTAAAGAAAAATGGTATAAAACTTTAGAAACCCCAACTACATTTCCAGTTATAGCGGTGAATAAAAATAAAATCATTGGAAAAATACAAGCGACAATCATTGATACAATTGGTTGGTTAGAACCAGCAACAGTGTCACCAGAATTTAGAAAACTCGGGTTATCTCATTCTTTGGTCAAATCAGCCATGGACTGGCTTATTGAAAATGGGGCAAAATCTATTAGAACAACCATTGACTCCGACAATTTAATAGGCAGGAAAATCGTGGAAAGGCATAATTTCATCCCAAACTTTCTTTCTATTAATCCATCAACAAAAATTTCAACTAATGATAATTTACCAGAATTCACAAATGATTTTGCGAAAGTATTAGATGAAACTATGTATCCTCATTTTAAGTCAATGTTAAAATTTACATCCTATAACATTATGATTGACGGGCACTGGGTCCCCTTTACGCAACCCCTCTTAAATCAATTAATTGATAATAATCAAATCTATACAAATATTGATCAATCAACCCTGATAATAATATCAAAACACGCCTTACCAAGTGAAATTCATGGGTTCATTTCATCCAACACAATTGAAAATTATTCTTCAGCATCATTAGCACTGAAAGGTTATGCCTCACGTGATCTAGCCACAATTGCTGTCGCACACTCATCATCACACAGAGAAGCAATGCTAGGTTTTGCAAAACAAAATTTTGGATGGGGACAACCACATACTGTCATAATGTATTCTAAAGAGATTTAACTTTAAATTACCTCAATTTTTGTTTCTTTGTATCCATTTTTAAAAACTCCTCTTAAACACCAAGAACCACTAAATGGAATTTTTACCGCAAATCTATATTCAAAATTTTTTAAAACCTGCAGAGATATTTTACCATTACTTTTTCCAATTATAAAAACTTCAACTATCTTTTTTTCATTATTAAAATTTATTTTTTTATCAACCATTTCCCATGATGGGTTCGGCCAATACCCTTTTAGTATAACTTCTAACTCTAAATTTTCTTTCATAAAAACCTCTATGTTTTTTATAACACCGTAATTTTCCCAATTATTATTTAATTTATCATTCATATAATAACACTACTCATCTCTATTCAATCCATATATTTTGGTATCATATGTGGGAAATCCTATTACCTCTGCCTCTACCAATTTACTCTTTTTCCTATTTCCCTTCATATCTACAAATATTTTGCTCCCAACCTCATTAAAATTTTTATCAACATATGCCATTCCAATAGACTCATCTGATAATGGAGATCTAGTACCAGAGGTAACCTTGCCAATTATAAGTTGATTTTCATCAACCACAGGATAGCCATATCTGGCAATCCCTCTTCCTAACAATTTAAAACCAACCCGTGTCCTACTAACAATTCCTTTACCTCTCAAAACACCTTCTTGTCCCTTAAAACCACTTTCTTTTTCAATAAACGCTAATGGTTTAAATCCCAAACCTGACTCTAATAAATGGATATCCTCTGACAAATCTTGTCCATATAAATGGTAACCCGCTTCAATCCGCAAAGTATCTCTAGCTCCTAACCCACACGGTTTAACATTCAATGCTAACAATTTCTCCCAAATAACCAAAGAATTATGTTCCAAATCATCATCATCTCCAAATATTATTAATTCAACTCCATTTTCGCCAGTATAACCTGTGGTAGAAATTAACACTCTTATGTTTTCAAACCTATACCACTCAGTTCTAAATCTATTTTCTATTATATCTACTCCAAACATTTTTTTAAGAGTTTTCATCGACTCAGGCCCCTGCACAGCCAACATAGAGGATATATCTGATTTATCTTCTAAATAAACATCTTTACCTTCAAAGATTTTTTCTTCCATGATTTCAGTCATCCAAGTCCATATTTTCTCTCTATTCCCTGCATTACACACTACCATAAATTCATCATTATTCAATTGAGAAATAATTATATCATCCTTGAATCCTCCATTTTCATTCAAAATAAACGTATATCCAGATTTTCCATTTTCCAATTTTTTAATATCTCTAGGTACTACATAATTCAAATATGTTTTTGCATCTTGTCCATACACCCAATATCTACCCATATGAGAAACATCAAACATCCCTACCGACTCTCTTATGACTCTATGTTCATCTTTTATATTCCCCCAATCATATCTTACAGGCATATCATATCCTGCAAATTCTGTAAAATCAGCATTTTCTTTCTTATGAGCTTTGTAAAACGGTGTCTTTGAAATCATCTTCCTTAAAATATTGTGATATTATATGCATTATAGACTTACGATCAACATCAATAAAATTTGATAAAATCTAAATCAATTATTAATTAACTCTTCATCAATGGTATCAATTAATAAGTAAGAAGTCATAATGTAAATATCATGATTGGACGAAATATCCCATTTGTTGATCCTTCAATCGACTCATCAGAAGCTCAAGCCGTTAATGAAGTAATTAAATCAAAAAATTTAGTTGAAGGAAAATATGCAAGATCTTTTGAAGATAAATTTAAAAAATTAGCATCTGTAAATCATGCTATAGCATGTAATAATGGGACAACGGCCTTACATTTAGCTATGGAAGCATCCCCCATAAAACCTGGTGATGAAGTAATAACGACCCCATTTACCTTTATAGCCACATCCAATTCAATATTATTCACAGGTGCAGTTCCAAAATTCATAGATATAGATACTAATTCTTGGAATTTAGATCCAGAATTAATTGAAGCCGCAATTACAGACAAAACTAAAGCAATCATGCCCGTTCACATATATGGTTTGGCAGCAGATATGAAAGCAATCAGAGATATTGCAGAGGATCGTGATTTATTTATCATTGAAGATGCAGCTCAAGCCCACGGTGCAAAAATAGATGGACAACATGTCGGTGGTTTTGGAGATATTGCTGCCTTTTCTCTATATGTCACAAAAAATTTGATTGCAGGTGAAGGTGGAGTAGTTACAACAAACGATGATGATTTGGCAGAAAAAATTATTTCTTTAAAAAATCATGGTCGAACCCTTCAAGGAGGATATAAACATGTACGCGTTGGTTATAATTTTCGATTAGCAGATGTTTGTGCAGCAATAGCAGATGCACAAATGGATAAAATCGAAGATTTACTAAAAATACGTGATAGAAATGCAAAATACTACCGTAAAATAATCGATGAAATACCAAACATAGACTATCAACATATACCAAATGGTATGACACACGGAAATTATATTTTTGCAATTGATACTCGAAATCATAAAATAAAACCAACAGAAGCAGTAGAAAAATTCAAAGAAAAAAACGTTTTAACTCGTCCAATTTACTCTACATTAAGTTATCAACAAGAAAATTTCAAAAATATTCAATCTTGGAGATGGGCAGATTATGTTAAGTTTCCAGATTACAATAAAGTCAAACTTCCCATATCAGAAGACATAGCAATTAACCATTTTGAAGTTCCAGTTGTTCCATCTCTTACCATTGAGGAAATGGAATATGTGGGACAATCAATAATTGATATATTTCAATAAATCAATATAAAATTAAATACAAAATTAATATAATATTAAATCATTAACAAATAATGAAAGAACTTTCCATCGGTTTAGTAATCAACCCAATTGCAGGTGTTGGTGCGGCCTTGGCTTGGAAAGGCACAGATGATATTCAAAAAGCTTGGAAAGCAATTGATGATGGAATGCCTCAACCAATTTGGAATATTGTTTCAAGGGCACTCACATCAATCCCCAAAAATATTTCAATCAATTGGATATTGGCATCCAATTACCCTATTGATTTACCCCAAGAAAATAAAATAATATTATCTAACTTTCAAAAATATACTAATTCAGAAACAACTCATCAATTAGTAAAAGAATTAACAAANCATGATTTAGATTTAATTTTATTTGCAGGAGGTGATGGAACCGCATCTGATGTTGCAAAATTCTCAAAACAAATTCCAATCATGGGCATTCCTTCAGGAGTCAAAATTTACTCTCCTTGTTTTTTACATAAGCCTGAAGATTTAGGTAGTTTTCTTCAAAACTGGGAAGGAGAAACTTATAATGAAGATTTATTAGATTTAGATCTAAATAATGTTTCAAAAAATATTGATTTAACTCAGATTACAACATCAGCATTAATCCCAATTACTCAAAAAAAACAATTAGGAAAAATCAGTTGGTCAAACAACGATACTCACACTCATCGTTTGATAGCTGAACGAATTTCAGAAGATAAATTATTAGAGAATTCAACAATATTAATNGGTCCAGGAAGTACTATGAAGACAATCTTCGAACATTTAGGCCATGAAACCACACTNTTAGGGGTNGATATAATACAAAATAATGAAATCATCATCAAAGACGCAAACTTTAAGGATATATTGGGAGTAACAATAACAGGAATATGGGTTTCCCCCATTGGTAATCAAGGCCATGTTTTTGGTAGAGGAAATCGTCAAATCCCTGCATCCACAATTAACCAATTACCAAACTCACAAATATTAATTTTCTCTACCTTAGAAAAAATAAGAAATACACAATTTTTGTATGTAGACACAGGGGACCCCGAATTAGATAAAAAACTTCAAGGCTATTTTCCAATTATTACTGGATANCATGAAGAAATCATGAGAAAAATTCTTTAATTCTTCAAATGTGTTTTTAAAAATTCAAATATAATCTTATATTGTTTTATCACATTCTTTCTCTTTATNACACCATGNCCTTCATCTTCAAAACGTAAAAGNTGTGTAGGNATATTTTGNTCTTTTAATTTTTCATACATTTGAATTGACTCAGATAATGGTACTCTNTCATCATTATCTCCTTGAATNATTAAAATTGGTGATTTTACATTNTCTATTTTATTNGATGGAGATATTGACTCTAAAAATTCTCTATCTCTCTCCAAGAAACCATATTCAACTTCTCTCAATCTTCTTCTCCAATCAGCAGTATTTTCTAAAAACGTCACAAAATTAGAAATCCCAACTATATCAATTCCTATTTGAAATGTATNTGGATACTCAACCATGGCTGATAATACGGCAAACCCACCATAACTACCTCCATAGATAATTAATTTATTTCCATCAACATAATCATTATTCATTATTAAATGTTGAGCCAATTCATTAATATCTTTAATTGAATCTAATCTTAATTCTATATCATCCAATGCCAAATATTTTCTTCCATATCCATTTGACCCTCTAATATTTGGTATAATAATCATATATCCCATTGAGTATAACAATTGTAACCTATTTGAAAATCCTGATCTTGATTGCCCCTCAGGTCCACCATGTATAACAAAAATAGTCGGAAAAGGCCCATCACCATTAGGTTTCATCATAAAATAAGGGACTTCTAAACCATCAAAGCTNTCAAATTTATTNAAAACAAANGTACCAAANTTAAATTNTTTTTCATTATCTGATATTTCTAAANCTANACACTGTTTNGTATTCAAATCAATTTCATANAAANTTGTAATTTTATCAGGAGCTGANTAAGTTAATATTATTTTCATTTTATCTTTATTATAGTCAAAACTACTATTCCATGTTCTAAAATCACCAGAACTTAGAATACCATAATCGCTTGGCAGCTTNACCAATTCGATATTNAGTAATCTATTGTTTTCAAACTTTCCAAAATATAATTTGTCAGAACCTNCTACATTCTTTGNAAATATTATTTCATTATCATCATTTAGTACTGATTTTCCAGTATCCCATTCATCATCCTCCAAATAATCTAGTTTATCATTTTCAAAATCGAANANAGCCAATGACATAAAATCTCTGCCATGATCACTTCTGATCAATATCATCATTTCCTCAACAAACTCAACAGGGTAGAATCTACTATTATGTTTTTCAAAACACTTTGTCAATAATTTTGATGATTTATCTTTCAAATCCAACATTATAAGATCATTAGATAAATTACTTTTTGTTTTTGAAACTATTAATTTAGTTTCATNTTTATTTACCATTAAAGGTGAAACAGGAATAAATGGTTCNCCCTCTAACAATAACTCTTCCAACATCCCTTCCTCTAAGGGAAAATTATATCTAAAAACATCAAATCTTTGATTATCTAAGATATTTGCAGAAACATATACTGCATTTTCTGTTGCAAATTGGAATCTATGCTTTGCTTCCAAAAAAGAAGTCAACCTAAAAGTTTTATTTGTACTCTCATCATATACCATAATTTGAAATCTTTCATTACCACCAACATCAGTTGAATATAATAATTTTCCATCAGGTAAATATATTGGATTTGTCGATCTATCCTCACCACTAGAAATTTTATTAATATTTTTATTTTCCATATCATAAGTATAAATTTGATAAACCCCAGATCTATCCGATACAAACGCGATTCTATCTTTATTGGGGTGATAAGTCCCCCCTCCGTCTATAGAGATATTTAAAAATTTTTCAATATCCTCTTTTGCAATACTCATAACTCTCGATCATCTTTATATTATTATAATTGTTTATTTTTCTAATTCATTTCTGCAAAATTTAGTCAATTATCTTATTATACTCATTTTGCAAGTTATAATATGGGAGAATTCCAAGATAAACATATATTGATTTCTGGTGCATCATCAGGAATTGGTATGGCCACAGCCATTAAATTTGCAAATATGGGGGCAACAGTAATTGCAACAAGTAAAGATGAAAAAAAAGCGACCTCCATCATGAAAAAACTACAAAAAATATCACCAGATAGTTTTTGGATAGGTGCGGACATATTAGAAAAAGAAGAAATAGAAAATATATTCAAAATTATTACTGAACAAAACATATCTTTATTCTCTGCATTCAACAACTCTGCTACGGGTTCCTCATCAGATTTCCTTCATAATATTTCTCAAATTGATTGGGAAACAACAATAAATGGTACACTTAATTCAATTTTCCATTTTATGCATCATGAGTTAAAAAATATGGTTAACAATAATGGGGGCACTATCATAAATAATTCATCTGTAGATGGACTACGAGGATTTCCATTTGACCCTGCATACTCCGCCGCAAAACATGGAGTTATAGGTTTAACAAAATCGACCGCATTACAATATGCTAACAATAATACAAATATTAGAATTAATGCTATTGCACCAGGGTGGGTAGATACACCTTCTATACAAAAATTAATTGAAGACCAACAAATGTCATCAGAACATATAATATCGCAGCAACCAATTGGTCGTTTAGGTAAACCCGAAGAAATCGCTAATCTGGTGGTGTGGCTGGCTTCAAAAGAAGCATCATTTATGACCGGAAGTGTAATACCTATTGATGGAGGGTATACTGCATAATCATACTTTCATCTACTAATGACTCTCATAATTAACCATGTAAACCAAGATATCACAAAAATTAATGAATAATCTATTATTGGAATAGCTATCAAGTCTCTTAAAACTTCTAAACCTCTAAATGAAAAACCAATAACCATCACTAAACTAGAATATACTCCCATAATAATCCATCTTGATTTCACAGATAAACCTAATCCATGCATTTGTGTCACCACAAATATTCCCGCGAATCCAAAAAAGAACATGGGCCAAAAACCACTAATTCCATCTTGATTGATTGCTACTATTGACCCATGAATTAAAACAGCAACCTCCATAAACGTAGTCCAATACTTATCACGATGAATATTATTATAAAATAAAGATCCTTGAAGCATCAATAAAAATGTATACAAAAACCCCATCATATGACCTGCGGTTGCACTTGTCATGGGATTAAAATGAAATGCTTGAATTATAAANAAAGCAAAAAAATATCCATGATATTTTCTCATGGCTCTAACTACTTCAGATGTAATTGTAGGTGCAGGTTTTCCAAAGAACATCCCTCTCCTCCTATTTTCCATGATTAATATCATGACCAACATTATAACAACTGCGGCTTGACTAATTTGTGGCGCATAACTCATGGCTAAACCATCATATGTAGTGTGCGTTCTAAATAGATGTAAAAATGAAAACACCGCATTCGTTATCAATGCAATAATATTGAATTTCTGCAAATTAGTCGAATATTTTCTCTGTTTCGTTTGTGCATAATATATCAGATACCAAATTATACCTAAGTGAACCAAAAAAAANCCCCATGCTAAGACCCCTCCCAATAGGGTTGGTTCTGGCATTTTCCAATAATACCAATCAACTCCCTGGTCTGGTAAAAAAGTACTTTCTAAATCCCTAAGATACCCCCCAGTTAACCATATCACTCCAGTAAAAATAAAAGAAAACAAAATCCCAAACCATAATGCTCGCACATCTTCTCTATAATTTTTAATTTGTTTATCAGGTTTCTCAGAAACAGTAGCCATCGTATTCATGTATATTATATTTAAAATTAANCTTCCTGTTCAATAATCAAAATTAATCATTTAATTTTTTTATCACACTCAAAAGATCATCTCCCTTCTTATCTGAAAATCGTCCAGCAACAAAAAATAATATCTCTCCTTTCTTATCAATCAAATATGTATAAATTTGGCTCGGATTAATATTCAAACCATTACAAAAATCTTTGACATTTGTATATAATGTAATAGTTCTCTCTCTTGTCTCAAAATCTCTAATCCCCCCCCTCATTATTCCATCTAAATAAAATCTAAACAAAGGCCCTCTATTATTTACTGTAGGCAACTCATAATAATGAATATTTGAGTTATCTCTCTCTAATATTTGTAAAAAAGGTATCCACGTATCAACATCTCTTTGATGATATTGTGTAAATGCGACTATTACAACATTGTATTCCCCTCTAAGATCATTAGGCAATTGATATTCATTTTTATTCAAGGTCTTTGATTTTATAGTAGGGAACTTCATAAGTTCAAAACCATTATTCTATATTAAAAATAACCCAAATGGGCTAAATTATGCCATCAATTAATAAAATTATTTAATTGATATTTTTGATAAAAATTATTAATGATATATTCTCAGACTTATCAATCACCTATGGGGCCAATATTAATAACCATTGACACACGTTTAAACTCACTTATAGAATTAAAATTTGTAAAAACATCTTTACCCAATTCCAAACAACCACCATTAATAAAAAAAATAACAAAACAACTCGATGAATATTTTAGTAAAAAAAGAACTATTTTTGATATTCCAATACACTATAATGGTACTCCTTTTCAAAATAAAGTATGGGAAGAACTCCTAAAAATTCCATATGGAAATACCTTATCATATGGAGACATTGCAAAAAAATTAGGCAAACCCCCCCTTACATCAAGGGCCATAGGTACTGCAAATAGTAAAAATAAAATTGCCATTATTATCCCATGTCACAGAGTGATAAGATCTAATGGTAAATTATCAGGATATGCTGGTGGTATCGATAAAAAAATATGGTTATTAAATCATGAGAGTAACTAAAAATTATCACTTGACCAATTTAACAAATACTTCTCTCAGAATTTTATCGCCTCGTAGTATCCATTTTATTTGGTGCATAATCTAGTCATATTGTGCTTTATGTTGAAAAAATATCAAGAGCAGAATCTTTCTCCGACTTAGTCAACATTAGTATGACTATTTTGAAGGAATCAAATCCAGTCGGATCTACAAATATGGGTATAATCATTTATAACAATCTCTGGCCGGATATCTCAAAACATGGAGTTGATCATGATATTAGAACTCTTAATGCAATAAAATCAAAATTACAAGAGTTCAGCCCAACCGATGAAAATCAAGATGATTATCATTTACTCTCTTGGTTTTTAGAAATAAATTTGCATGAATTGGAGAGATTGAGGTGGTGGGAATCAGCTCATTATCTATCAAGCACTATACTTTCAGGAATTATTTCATTAACTCGTAAAAAAGTCCCAGATCAAACAAGTCGAGTAAGGTCAATCATCGCTAGATTAAGATCAATTTCCCCTCTAATAAAAGGAGAACAAAGGAGAATAATAGAACCAGTAACAATTTGGACTGAGGTTGAAATCAATAGTATAAATGGATTGATTGATTATCTTGAAGGAGTTCCAGAGTTGTTTAAACAAGAATCTGAAGCTTTGTTGGATGAATTAACCAAAACCATAGAATATGCGCAAAATGAGTTAAAGAATCACTTAATTTGGCTTAATCATTTAGATGGTGGTCCAATAAGGACTCGTCCAGAAGCATATTCTGAACTTCTTGAAAAAAGAAAGATTGGATTAAATGTAGAAGAATTAGAACAATTAGGTTGGGATTATTTAGAGTCAACTCTAAATGAAATGCAAGACATCGCCAATAATATTCATAATGGCGATGTAGAAGAATTGAGAAAATTAATTCGAATGGATCATGCAAAAGATTTTGATGAAGTTATCCAACATTATCAATTATTAGCAGATAAGGCAAGAAAATTTCTCATTGACAAAGAAATAGTAACAATGCCAAAAGAAAGATTGGAAATTATTAGAACTCCAGGCCCAATGAAGAAATTTCTATCAATAGCCGCAGCAGGTATGCCAGGCAGATTCGATGAAGACCAAACAGGATATTTCTATTGTACAGTTCATGATGATTTATCCATGTTGGAAGAGCACTCCTTCGCCTATCAACCGCTTTTNATCGCACATGAGAGCTATCCNGGTCATCATTTACATGGGGCTGCAAAAAATATACATCCTAGCATGGTTAGAACCAATATTTTCTCTCACCCATCACCCAACACAGGCTTGATGTATTCATCAAAATTAGCTGATATTACAGAAGGCTGGGGATTATATACTGAGGAAATGATGTGGAAAGCAGGTTATGAAAACGATCCAGATAATCCAAATTTAAGACAAAGATTTCTTCAAGTAAATGCTGCAAGATGGAGAGCTGCGAGAATTGTAATTGACACTCAACTTCATACCGGCAGAATGTCATTTGATGAAGCAGTGAACTTTTTAATGGACAAAACAGGCTATCATAAAAAAACGGCAACCGCTGAGTTAATGATGTACTCTAGAAGCCCAGGATACTTTTCTAGTTATCTTTTGGGTAAACACCAGCTAACTGAATTAAGAAAAAAAACAAAAAACCTAATTTCTGATCAAGAATATCATGATCAGATAATTTATGCAGGGAATGTCCCTTATTGGTTTATTGAGAAAAAAATATTAGAAAATCTAAATCAATGAATGTTCTTCAAAATTATAAATATTTTTTATAAAAACCCCTATCTTCAAATTATTTCATTAATTTCTGTTAATACTACAGATAAATTATAAATTAGATCTTTATCATAACATTATCAAGAGTTTATATCTATGTTGAGTCATAATTCATCTAATAAACCNATCCCAAAAAACCCAAAAGAATTTTTNATAGCNAATAAAAACTCAAATTTAACTAACATATTAGAACTATTGATGAGTGACTCACCCGTTGTAGTAAACGACTCTTATTCCTTGGGTCTAAAAATACTTAATAATCTAAAAAAAATTCTTAAAAAAAAGTATCCATTCAATAATTATTCAAACAAAAGACAGTATCGTAAACACTATAGATCTAAATCACATAATTTATTTTTAAGAATAAAAGATCAAAAATTACAAGTAAAAAATGCCCCCGACATCGGGTGGCTTGAATTATTTTATCCAAAAAAAGAAGAATTTTATCTTTCATTTCCCGAAATTCAAGGTTTAAATGGTTCATGGCAATGGTATCAAAATGGCATAAAATTTGATTTCTTGGATTTCAAAATCCACCCATATTATGATGTATATTTTCCTACTCGATTAGATCATATATTACTATTTGATGAATGGTTATCAAATTATCAAGGTCCAAAAAATAGTGCAATCGATGTTGGTTTTGGGTCAGGAATATTATCTTTTATATTGATGAAATATCAATTCAATTCCATAATAGGGACCGAAATTAATCCAAACGCAATAATAGGTATTAATCATCAACTCAAAAAATCAAATTACCAACAAAACCTTCAATTTATTAAATGTGATTTACTATCTGGTATTCAACATCAAAACATCGATCTAATAGTATTCAACCCACCATGGTTGCCCGCACAACATCCAATCAAAAGTGGGATTGATAAAGCAATCTACTACTCTACTAATTTATTTTTTGATTTTTTTACTCAAGCTATTTCAAAAATAACTAGTGGTGGAAACATCATTCTACTTTTTTCAAATATGGCTGAATTATTCACTGATACAGATAATCCAATTCAATCAACATTAGAAAAATTTCCATCACTNCATATTAAAGAAAAATTACAACGAAAAGCCTCATCATCATCAAACAAAACTAGGCGAAAANCTAANACTAAAAACCAATTTGTAGAAATGTGGGTTATTCAATTAAAAGAATAATCGATTTTTCAGATAACAAAACACTACATAAATTAGTGATTTCATTTATTTAAAAATATGAGACCTCACATAATAGGGGGAAATTGGAAGCTTCAAATTAATTCAATTAGTGAAGTTAAAATTCGNCTAACTCAAATTCTTAATGATNTACAGAATAAAAATATTAACTTATCAAAAATATTCATCGCATTACCACCTNCTCTCCTTCATATAGGACATGAATTATTCAAAAATTCAAAAATTAATCTTGCTGCACAAAATATTTATCATGAAATCTCTGGTCCTTTTACAGGAGAGACATCAATTATTACTGCAGTTGACTTAAATGTAAAATATTGCCTTATCGGTCATAGTGAAAGACGGATTTTATTTAATGAAACAAATGAAGAAATTAATAAAAAAATNCATCTTTGTATCAATCATGATATTATTCCAGTTTTATGTATTGGAGAAACCTTTGAAGAGAGATCCTCAGGCAACTATCAAACAATATTAGAACATCAATTAGAAACNGCTTTAAAAAATATTTCAACACAAGGATTAAAATCAATAATAATCGCTTANGAACCCGTNTGGGCAATTAACAATCAATTATTGAACAAAGANAACATAATAAAACCCGCAACTCCTAAAGATGCAGACCAAACTCATCATATCATTCGAGAATACCTCAAAAGAAATTATGGATCTGAAATCGCAAATAATATGCAAATAATATATGGTGGTTCTATGAATTCAAATAATGTAGAAAGTTTACTCATGATTGAAAATATTGATGGNGGTCTCATAGGTGGTGCATCTCTTTCCTCAGAAAAATTACTTCCAATAATTGAGACTTCAATAAAATTATCAACTTGATTTACTATAAAAAAATTCTTTATTTTGAATACTANGCATCAATTCTGTCTAGATCTGCATTCTTATCTCTAAATTCAGGATGATATTTCTCTATAACTTCGGCATCAATTCTTTTTAATTGTCTAATTGGATTTGGAAATACTTTCAATAGATCCCAACCTAAATTCAATGTTTCAAATATTGTTCTATTTGTTAAACCTTGATCTAAAAATTCATTTTCAAATTTTTCTGCAAATACGAGGTATAATCTATCCTCATCCGTTAAAGACTCTTCACCGACAACAGCTACCAAATCTCTAATTTCCCTTCCTTTAGCATACGCAGCATATAATTGTGCAGATAAACCAGAATGATCTTCTCTAGTAGAGTCTTTCCCAATTGCTTCTTTCATCAATCTTGATAAAGAAGGTAATGGATTAATTGGAGGGAAAACACCCTTCCTATTTAATGCCCTATCTACATATACTTGACCCTCAGTAATGTAACCTGTTAAATCTGGAATTGGATGAGTAATATCATCATTAGGCATAGATAAAATTGGGATTTGAGTAATTGATCCCTTTTTTCCTTCAATTCTTCCTGCTCTTTCATATATTGTGGAAAGGTCGGAATATAAATATCCAGGAAAACCTCTTCTACCAGGGACCTCTTCCCTAGCAGCAGAAATTTCTCTTAATGCCTCTGCATAATTTGTTAAATCAGTTAAAATAACCAATACTTGGTAATCTAAATCAAACGCAAGATACTCNGCAAACGTTAACGCTAATCTTGGTGTAATAATTCTTTCAACAGCAGGATCATCTGCTAAATTTAAAAATAATGTAACTCTTTCAAGCGCTCCAGTTCTTTCAAAATCAGCTTGAAAGAATCTAGCTTCTTCGGCAGTTATACCCATNGCAGCAAATACTACTGCAAACGCTTCTCCCTCCCCCAATACAGTTGCCTGTCTCGCAATTTGCGCACCAATTTGATTATGTGGTAAACCGGATCCAGAGAATAAAGGTAATTTTTGTCCTCTCACTAATGTAAGTAACGCATCTATTGAGGAAATCCCTGTTTGAATAAATGCTCTAGGGTATTCTCTCGCAGCAGGATTTAATGGGTCTCCATTAATAGTTCTTTTCAATTTTCCAATTGGTGCAGGTCCATCATCAATCGGTGTGCCTCTTCCATTGAAAACTCTCCCCAACATATCTTCGGAAAGTGGAATTTCTAAAGTAGATCCTAAAAACCTAACAGTTGTTTTTTCGGTATCTAAACCAGTAGTACCTTCAAATACTTGAATAACAGCTAAATCATCAGAAATCTCTAATACTTGACCTCTTCTTCTTTCACCTAGTGGAGTATCTATCTCACATATTTCACCATAAGATACACCCCCCTTCCCTTCTAAATTTACAAATAATAGGGGCCCTGATACCTCATCTACTGTTTTGAAAGATCTTAATGTTGAATTTAAATTGTTTTGATTATCTGTTGACATCTTAACTTATTACATAATTTTATGATATTTTTTAATTACTTTGATGGTATCAATCATAAAACCCAATTAATTTTTTTTTCAATTACCCTTTTTATTGATATGAGTAAGAATAAAAGACTACTAATATCACACATTCAAAATATGAATTAGAAAAATGAAACAAAAAGCAAAAGAATCAGATATTGTGTTCCCATCTGATAAAATTGGAGTAGTAGAACAATTTCTACCATCAAGTGGAACAACACATGCAGAAGATCATGAAATCCAAGCATCAGTAACAGGAAGAAAATATATTGATACACAATATTACAAAGCAAAAGTAATCCCATTCAAAAAAGGTCGTGCAAACCCTAAAAAAGGAGATATTATAATTGGTCATGTAACATTAGTTACTAATATTCANGTAAAAGTTACAGTTGGATATATTCACAAAAAACCAATTAATCCTCCTATTTCAGCAATTATGCATGTTTCAGACGCCTCTAGAGATTTCATAGATGATCTTAATGAATTTTACTCAGCAGGAGATATAATTAGAGCAAAAGTAATTGATGCCAAAACATATCCAATACAATTAGAAGTATCAGAAAACAATCATGGAGTTTTACANACAACTTGCANACTCTGTGGAGAAGATGTAGTAAAATCTAAAAAATTTAAATTNAAATGNATAGATTGTAATAAAGAACAACAAAGAAATACCGCCTCAGATTACGGTAATATTAATTTTATACCCGAGTATTAATATGAAATCAAGGAAAAAAAATAAAACTCATTTATTTGAGAAATCAATATCTTTCTCACCAAATAACCCAATAGAGAGAGATCTATTCTTAGATTTATCAGCAAAAATTATTAAAGACGCAAATGCAGTTTACGATACATCTCACAATAAAATCGAGATTACTTTAAGAGGTCAAAAAGAAGAAATCAGTTCTTTAATTTCATCTATTAATAACATACAAAATCAAATAATCTTAGCAAACCGTCCAGACAAAAATAATTATTATACATTTAATGAAAAAATACTTTCACAACTTTTCAATCCACCATTAAGCTTTGATCTATATTCNTCTTGTCTTGAAGNCTTAGGNTTCATAACAAAATTTTCAAACGCAAAACTAACCA
The DNA here is from genome assembly GCA_002728275.1 of Candidatus Heimdallarchaeota archaeon. GTDB lineage: Archaea > Asgardarchaeota > Heimdallarchaeia > Heimdallarchaeales > Kariarchaeaceae > Kariarchaeum > Kariarchaeum pelagium. The sequence continues at coordinate 3,049 of PBWW01000044.1, read as the reverse complement.
CAGATGCAAATATAACTGATCTAAAGAATATACACCCCCAGATATTAAACTATAAATCTCAACTATCAAGAAAATTTAACAAAGATATTGAAAAATTTCTAATTAGTATGTCACTTCTATCTAAAACAAATAATATCGAAAATATAATTGATATTTCAATTCAATCNAATATAATCAAAAAAACCGATTATGATTATCAATTCACTATGTCCATAGAATTAGCATCTAAATCATTACTCGACGCCCTTGAAATTGATATCCTACCCACATTAACACAACACCCAGATGACTCTCTTAACTCAGAAGAAATGTCTCAATTAGCTTTTGAAGGAGGAAAAATAATATTCACAAAAAAGGGTAAAGAAATAAATCCTTTTGAAAACACAAAGCAATAATTAAAAACCATGGTCTTTTTATTAATTATAGAACANNATGAAANCAATACAAATTAACATACAACATCTAGATGATACNTACATTCGTATGCAAATAAAAGATGACCCTCACACCCTTTACAATCTTCTCAGAGTAATGGCCTTAGAAGAAAAAGGAGTTGTTCTAGCAGGATATGCCAGAGATAGAACATTTGAAGACAGTTTAATGTTTCAAATCAGAACTGACGGAACAGTAGACCCCAAAGATGTTTTAATTAANGCTGCCCANAANATCTCNGAATTATCAGATGAATTNAAACAAAGTTTTGAAGANGCATATCTATAATATTAACTCTGATTTATAATGAATAATAATTCACAANTAAAAGATCTTCTAAAAAAAATACAAGGTATACTGAATTCAGGTTCATTAAGAGCTATTCTCGAATCTAAAGACTTGGCTCTAATTGGTGACTCTTTAGTCAATTTTCTTTTCTCCACTCTTAAAATTGGCTTATTTGGTATGTCGGGAAATGTTCATGTCAGAGATAATGTATTAAAAAATGCGATGGATTTATCTAAACTTAGGGAAAAATTAGGTAAAAACACAAAACCAGGTAGAGTCGCAGACGCAGCAGAATCACTCATTGCATTTGCATACATACATAATATTATGACCATANATGGTATGGTTGAATATCTCTCTCAAAGAATAAATGAAGATGACTTCATTACTACAAAAATGGAAAATGAAGCATTATCTACTGCTTTTAGTGAATTATTAATTCGTATATATTACCTTATAAATCAATCTGAATTAATAACTAAAGAATAATCCCAACAGATATTCTCTTTCTCCCCTTACCCTTATTCTCTTTTTTTATTAATTTAACTTTACCAATCTCAGATGTATTTTTTACATGTAACCCACCATCAGCTTGTATATCGACATCCCCAATTTTAACAATTCTTATTATTTCAACACTTTCAGGTATTAAATTTACCACGGTTCTAATTAAATCACTATCTTCTTTCAATTTATCTCTATTTTCAAAAGTGACATCAATCCTATGGTTTTGAGATATAATTGTATTTACCCTTCTCACCATTTCCTCTGCTATTTCATTATCTAGCATTTCCATATCAAAATCTAATCTAGCTTTATCCTCATAGATATTGCCCCCCGTAACTTTAGCTTTAAACTCATCCCAAACAACAGCAGACAATATGTGTAATACCGTATGATGCTTCATCAACTTATATCGATACACCCAATCAATTTTTTGAATACACGTATCTCCTACACTCAAACTTTCAAATTCATTAATTTTTAAATAAACCCCATCTGAAAATTTTTTGATTTCCAATACTTCATAAATTTCATCTTGAATTATCAATACTCCCTTATCTTCTGGTTGCCCACCGCCCCTCGGATAAAAAATAGTGTTTTTCAATTTAACCCCAAATTCATTAATATTTTCAATAACAGTTTCTAACTCACTAACATATGAATTCTCTAAATATAATTCATGCCTCATCATATTATTATTTCCATTTTATACTTATTATAAATTTTCAAAAATAAAAAAAAATAGCGCTGCCGGCAGGATTTATTCACCAATATTCCGCAAAATATTGATTTCGAACCTGCGACCGTCCGGTTAACAGCCGGACGCTATACCGGGCTAAGCCACGGCAGCACATGCGTCAGCGCTAGTGGACTAATCAAGTCCAACCCTACTACAATTAATCCATTAAAATAAATTGTGATAGTAATAATGAAATCATATTAATTTTTTATTCTGTCTCATCCATTCCTTTCTCTTCACTCTCTAAATTTTCTTCAATTTCTTTACTTTCTTCCTCTTTTTCCCTTTCCTCCTCATCACCAACATTTTCAATTTCTTTATCTTTAATTTCTGGTAACTCACCGCTGATCTCCATTTCTAAAGCTGCAAGTTGCTCATCTATACCGTCAGTAAATTCCATACTCATATTAGTCTCTATGGCCGTTGTATCTGCCAGAGTCTCATTCATAATGTCTACACGATCTCTATTTTCTTCCATCTCTATCATTGTTTTTTCAAGATCTTCAGTTTCAACTTCGCTTATCATTTCACTAACAACTTGATTACCTATTTTCATAGCAGAAACCAACTCTTTAGCATCAGTAGCATCAGATATATTATCGATTAAAGTTTGTAAATTTAACCTACTATTTGATAACTGATTATATTTTTGTAAATACACATTACTCCTAACCAAAGCTTCTCTTGCACCGATTTTATTTCCAATTTTTAACATATTTTTTGCTAAGTCTTTTTGTTCACCAACCTGCCTTTGTAATTTGTTTCCTTTTACTTCCATATTATTCAATTGTTTTTTTAATGTCGCAATTGCTTCTAACTCCTTAGACTCTACTACTTCTTCTTTTTTTCTATCTCTACCAAATAACCAATCCATTAATCCCATTTATTCATCCTCCTGATTTTTTAATTCCTCAATTTCTTTTTCTAATTCGCCAACTGTTGTAGATGGAGTTGGTAAATCAGATGACACAGAAACCCCAACATCAACCCCATATTCTTCCAATAGGCTATCTACTTCACTCTCATCACTATCGGTTTCAAAAACCTCATTTAAAGAATCATCCATAATTTCTGTTTTAATTTCTA
>PBWW01000043.1 GCA_002728275.1 Candidatus Heimdallarchaeota archaeon | reverse complement strand
TGGCTTCTTAGCTGCTTTCTTAGCTGGCTTCTTAGCTGCTTTCTTAGCTGGCTTCTTAGCTGCTTTCTTAGCTGGCTTCTTGGCTGCTGGTTCTTCTACAACCTCTACGGTTTCGGGAACATCAACGGTTGGTGGTTCAAGTGATGTTTCGTCGTCTATTAATAAATCATCATCATCAAGCAATAAATCATCATCATCAAGCAATAAATCATCATCATCGCCATCTTCTGCAAAGTCAATTACATCTTCTTCTAATTCTTCTTCTAAAGCAGCTTCTTCTTCTAATATTGATAAGACTTCTTCCATTTTAGATTTATCTGCAATTCTTCGAGCTATAAGTTGTTCTCGTCGATATTTGTCTTTTCCATATATTTTTTGGATTACCACATTAGATGGATGAATTGGGATTGCGATTTCTTGCGCATCTGTTTTCTTACTACCTAATCCATCAACATAAATTCTAGATTTTACTGGATCTGTTTTATTTACTTTTCCTGATTTACCTTTATGTGATCCTCGGACGATTAGGACTTCATCACCTTCCCTAATTGGTAAAGATTTCAGACCTTTATCTTGTTTTAATTTTTTAGAAACTGATGCAGATAGTAACTTATGATTTTCATGTTTAGGGATATTATATTGATAATATCGTTGTTTATTGGGTTTCTTACTTTTTGTTCTCATAATTCATACCACCTTACTTGCAATGGTTCCTATACGGGGCCATCTGTTTATTGCTTCTTTTGCAACGGGACCTTTTGCTTCATTAGATCTTGGGTCACCTTGAGGGTTGACTACTACAACTGCATTGTCTTCAAAAGAAATCATTTCACCACTTTCTCGTTTATATGGTCTTTTTTGTCGGACTACTATGGCTCTGACAATAGTACGTCTCATTTTTGGATTTCCTTTTTTCACGGATGCTATAACCATATCTCCCACGGATGCTCTTGGATATCGGTTTAATCTACCTCGATAACCAACGACTGTTAGAACTTCTATTACTCTTGCTCCCGAGTTATCAGCGACTCGAATTTGTGTACCAGTTTGAATACCATTTGCGGTATGATATCTTGGAAAACCGGCTGCCTTTCTCTTTGCCATTTTTATCGCTCCTCAGTTTTATTGGGTTTTGCTTGTACTACCACAAAAGATATACTTTTTGAGAGTGGACGACATTCCACAGTAGTAACTATATCACCTTCATTCACATCTATACAGTCTGGTAAACGTGCGGTGATTAATCCATTTCGTCTCTCATATCGATTATATTTTTTGACAAGATGCAAAAAATCTCTTCGAACGATTACGGCACGATTCATTTTGGTTGATACTACAGTTCCTTCAATTATACGACCTCTGACTGAAAGAGATCCATCCCATGGACACTGTTTATCTTTGCATGTTTTTTTAGGGGGAGCAATTCCCTCTAATCCTATATTTCTTACTTTTGCGCTCATATTTTTCCCTCTTGGGACCTACATTGTGAAAGATAATTGGAATTACCCCGTTTTTATAAATATCGAGCGAGATATTTGTGTTTGAATCCTGACGATCCAATGATAGGCAACTCGGTGATTTCACTTGAATTATTAAGTGATGCCAGGTCTAGACAATGTAGTCTAATTTTTATTTTAAGTTATATTTAATAAATAGATAGATAGAGAGCAGATGTTGAAAAGAGATTAGAAAGGAGTATTTTAAATGGTTCAATTACCAATTTTTATGTTTTCGTTTTGATCTTTTTTTAGGTANNCCGACCAAAAGTTGACCTTGTACTTGAAAACTTATTTCCTCNCCATAAATTCTAAAATGCCCATCCTTTTTGGATATGTATTTNTTACTGTCTGCATCTATGAGTAAAGAGGTTTTAGTTTCATTTAAAATANGTCCAGTAATACCTATTAATTTTGAGTCTGTATGACTAACGATTTCTAATTTGTATCCTGTAAGATCATTATTGATGATATGTAATATTTTTTCTTTATCTATTGTCATTAGCTAAGTAATTATTTTAGTAGGTCAAAATAAAAAGATGTGTTTTATATTTATAAAAAATCATAAGGTCAATTATTTATTTTGTTCTTCTTCTTTTTGAATTGTTAATAGACGTGCAATAGTTCTTTTTAATTCGGAAATTTTACCTGGATCATCAATAGAACCTCCTGATGACAATTGTGCTTTTACATTCATATATTCTCTGCGATATTGGTNCAATCTTGACTTTCTTTGTTCTGATGTTAGTTTTCTGATATCTTTAATTTTCATTACCATATTATTTACTCTCCTTTTTCTCATCTTCTGCTGCTTTTTCTGCTTCTACCAATTCTTCTGGTACTGCTTCTGCTTCTACCAATTCTTCTGGTACTGCTTCTGCTTCTACCAATTCTTCTGGTACTGCTTCTGCTTCTACCAATTCTTCATTTAAGGCTTGAGTTGCTTCATTTGGTATAGTAGAGTCAACTTCACTTTCTACTGATTCCAATTCAGANAGATCATCTAAACTNATATCNAANTCNNCAAATTCTTCNGGTTCAAGNNTTTCTTGCTCATCNANATCTGTGAACTCTTCATCTAAATCNGTNTCNGTTATTTCACGGGATGTNTGNGTTGGTTCAGCNATGATTTCAACTGCATCAGGTAAAACAGCATCTTTTTGCATTATCCATACACATACTCCTAAAATTCCTCTTTTTATTTTTGCCTTGGCATATCCTCTATCTACGAATATCTCGGCAGGGTGTCCTGTTTTTGCTACAAAACCTTCACGAAAGTTTTCTACTCTAGCTCTTTGTGATGTAATTTTTCCAGAGACTGTGATTTGGCACCCAAGTGCTCCTGCGGACATAATTCTTCGTATAGTTCCATATGCAGATCTTCTAAAATGTCTACCTCTTTCCAATGAGGATGCGAGTCTAGTTGCCATTACTTGTGCTAAAGCTTCTGGTTCTTCAAGCGCTTCAACTTCAATTTGGATATTTTTCTCTCCCGTTATTTCCTTTATTTTTTCAGATAGAGTCTTAATAGTTTTACCTCTTCTTCCAATAGCGAGTCCAACTCTTCCTACTTTTAGTATTATTTTTGTTGAAGATGATGAGGGAGAATAAATCATATGACCATATTCTGCAGATGCTAATTCTTTGGCAAATAACTCATCTAAAAATGCTTGATTTAATCTTCTTTCTGTAAATGATTTAATTGAGTTTGGCATTAAATTTCTATATCTCCTCTGCTACTAACTCCAAATGAGTTAATGTATTGACCTTGGGACTGGAACTTCCAAAAGCTCGAGGGAAAATTCTTTTTATTTTTCTTCCTCTTTGAGCTGCCGCATGAATAAGTACTAGTCGGTCGACTTCTAAACCCAAATTGGAAGCATTTTTTTCTAATGAATCTAAACAAGTCAATATTTCTCTGGCTGCTTTTACTGGGTATCTACCGGTGTCCCAACCTTTTAGGTCAGATCTATGTCCTATTTTTTTATTATATCTTTTGAATGGAACTGATCTTTTCATGGCGATTACTTCTTCTAAATATTGTTTTGCTCTCTCTAATAACATACCTTTGATGTTAATTGCAATTTCTCTTGTATGTTTGAAACTTATATCAGCTTCTCTGATTGAAGCTTTAACAGTTTTATCGGGATCAAGTCCTTGAATTGAGTAAGCAAACCTCGCCATTATATCTACATGTCCTACTCATAATTTATCATTATTAAATAAACAGTTACATTTCATTGTAAGACTTCAAAGAACAATTTATTGATTGTAAAAATTTATAGTTATTTTGTAAATATAATTTACGATATGCATTATTTTAATGGAACATACATTGATGATCTTGTTGCACCTATACCAGGAGCACTATGTCTTACTAATTTTCTGGGATGAGCATATTCGGCAAAATAATTACCTATTTTATCTAATGTGAGTTCAATTGTTTCATAGCCTTTGCCATCATGAATGTCTACTTTGAGACCAACGAACTCTGGTAATACAACAAAATCACGAATATGTGTTTTTACAATTATTTCTTTTCCTTCTTCTTTTGCTTTTTTAGCTTCTCTGAGTTTTTTCAACAATTTATTTCTTTCATGATTCCAATAATTTGGTCTTGTGATAGATCTTCTTTGTCTAGAAGGAAGGAATTCCACCACTTCTTCTAATGAAAGTTTTTGTAGTTCTTCTAATGTTTTACCTCTATAGTGGTTTTGTCTCCTTGCGGCCATAATTTCATTTAATTTACTTTAAATATAAGCATTAAGATTTGTTACATGAATTCTAATGTTATGATAAATAATTTGAATGCTAATAAAAAGTCTTAGTAAAAATAAAAATAATATTAGTTTAGTTAATGTTTAAACCTAATAATGAGAAGGATTTGATTAAATATTATGAGAGATATGTAGATAATAAAAATAATTTATTGGGGCATGATGATGATGCTGTTGCAATTAATCTTTCTGATAGTAAAATGGTTATAAATATTGATGGATGGGTAGAAAGCACAGATAGACCTAATGGGATGTCTCCATTTGGAGTGGGGTATAGAGCAGTTTGTAATGCGGCATCAGATGTAATAGCNAAAGGTGCAAAACCCACNGGTATGATAATTTCTATGACTTTGGATGAAAAACACTGGGAGCAATTTGAAAATATTATAGATGGTTTCAAAGCTGCGTCTAGCAAGTATGGCATATCTTATCTCGGGGGAGATACCAATAAAGGAAAGGATTTGGTGATTGATGTCGTTGTTTGGGGGGAGAGTAAAAAATTAGTGAAAAGAAGAGGAATTAAAGAAAATGACTTAGTTTGTTGGATAGGAGATGAACTCGGTAGGAATGCTGCTGCTTTAGGAGTATTAACAAAAGATTGGAAAGGAGAAAAAAATATAGCATTATCAATAATGGAAAATCCAAATTTATATTTGAATTTTATTGAAATTAATGCNAATTCATCTATTGATTGTAGTGATGGNTTAGCATTTTCATTATATCAATTAATTANANATACCAAATATGGTATTAAAATAGATAATAATATTATTGATTATGGTGACGAGTGGGCAGCTAAGATTTCTCAAATTAATGATATTGAATTAAGTGAATTAATTTTTTATGGTGGAGAAGAATTGGGTATCGTTTTTACTTGTTCTTCCAAAACCTATGAAACTATGAAAAAAAAGCATGGTAGAGATATCAAATTATTAGGGNTTGTCAGCAATGAAAAGGGAGTATATTATGATGGAGAAAAAATTCAAAATAAGGGATGGGATCATTTCAATTAATACTCATACGTTACAAATTTATGATTAAAATTTAATAATTTAGTATGTAATTAACATTGATTATTTTGATTTTTTTATATTTCAAATGATGTTTTGATTATCCGAAAAGAGAGCCAAGACCATCGTCTTCAACGANTTCTCCGACTTCTTCCTCTTCTTCTTCTTCTTCGGGAGCTGCGGCTTCTGCTGCGGGAGCTGCTCCGCCTGCTGCGGGAGCTGCTCCGCCTGCTGCGGGAGCTGCTACAACTGCAGATGCTAAGGCCTCTTCAATATCGACATCTGATAGAGCAGCTACGAGAGCTTTAACTCTAGATTCATCGACATCTGCACCAGCGGCAGTTAATACTGCTTTGACGCCATCATTTGTTACTTCTTTTCCTGCTTTATGCAAAACTAGGGCTGCGTATAGATATTCCATTTTTTTTTCACCTATGTCCAATTTTTCGTTTTGGTAAACGTCAACTTTGTTTTAAGTCTAAAGTTTAAGACTTTTGAGTGTTTAAAGTCCACTCAAACGACTAATGTAGTTTATCCGAAGAGAGAACCAAGTCCGTCATCTTCGACGACTTCGCCTTCTTCTTCAACTTCTTCTTCAACTGGTGCTTCCTCTTTGGTCTCTGTTACTACAGTTTGTGCAGAGGAAACTGGTGTTGATGATAAAGTTGATAATATTTCTGCTGATAATGCATTGCTGTCAATTTTAGAGATTGCATTTGCTAAAGCTAATGCGTTGGATTGAGCTTTTCCAAATACGAGATCTATAGTTTCATCAGTAATATAACCAATNGATGCAGCTAATGCCATTGCTTTTTGTTTTGCTTGTCCAAGTATTAAGCCAGTTGTTACATCAGTTAATATNGCTGANTTAACAGAGAGGTTAATAGCTTGTTGATGAGCAAATGCTAAGTCATTTAGATATGCATCGAAATCAATTATGAGATCTGATTTTTCAATGATATCACCGGACTCTAAAGCTAAAATTAGAGAAAGTCCAACTTCAAATGGTTCGATACCGAGTCTACCTAAAATAGCAGCTAAAGTTGCGCTGACTCTATCTCCTTCTTGCAATACCTCTGTGTCATCAGGGATTGCAACAGTACCACCTTCAATTCTTGTAGGTAAACCAACGGAATTTAATTCTGATATGATAGTTCCTGGTGGTTCTCCAGTATTTTGTTTTTTAACGGTTACTGATTTGGGAGAAATTTGACCAGCTTTGGCTTTTGCTGGAACTTTATTTTTTTCAAGATAATTTGCGATTTTATACGGTGAGTCATCGGTAAATAGAAGTGCTACTGGCCCTTCAATTCTTTCAGATANATTTTCTGCACCAGATAAATTTTCGACCATTTCAAGTGCTTTTTTAATTAAGGTATTTTTNGCAACTTTGATTTTTGCTTTACCACGTAATTCAGATCTTAATTTTTGAACNGTACCTGCACCAATTGACTCCATTTCAATTAANCCAATGGTATTGTAATTACTTAGATCTTCAATAATTTCAGTTACAAATTTTTCTTTTCTTGTGGAAACTTTCGTACTCATAATAATCATACTCCTATTTTTATGGCGGGACCCATTGTGGTCTTGACAAACATGTTTCTTATGTTGTTTGCTCCTTGTTCCATTCTGTTTTCTACTTCACTGAGTATGGTTCTTACATTATCAACGATTTGATCTATNGACATATCTTCCATTGCTACTCTNGTATGAATAACTGGGTTTTGTCTTAACCTAACTCTACAGGTACGACCATACCTGGTAACAAAATCATTTACATCTGCTTGAGGAGGCATTACTGCGGGCATTTTTCCTGCAGGACCTAAGAAACGACCAAGTAATCGTCCAACTGTCGCCATCATTTGAGGAATGGCTAAGAAGTAATCGATACCATCTATGAATGTCTTTGCTTCACTTGGGTTTCGAACTAAATCTTCTAGTTCTGTTTCATTTAGTGTATTTTTTACTCCTGCTGCCTTTGCTTTGGTTAAAGTTGCTTCATCAGCGATTACACAAAGTCTTACATCTTTTGTTAATTTGTGAGGAAGTAAAACTTCTACTCTAAACCTTTTGGAAGGATCTTTCAAGTCTACACCTTTCAAGCCTATATGTAGGTCGAATGATTCAGTAAACTTTCGCTCTTTTTTATCTCCAAGCGCTTTTTCAACCGCTTTTTTTATTTCACTTGTTTCTGGTGGCATATTTTTTCACCTTTGCTTCTGAAAGTTGAGTGATTACAATTTCAGTCTTTGCAATGTTTAGTCTTTTTGTCTGTGTCTAAAAATGTTTTAAGATGGTTCAGAGGTAAAATATACCTTTATGACCTGCTCTTGTAGCATTTTTAATCCTGAAGGACGCACACAGTCTATGCAGACTATTTTATCTATATTTATTTTATATAAAAGAATAGAGTTATTGAACGAAGATAGCAAAGAGGGTACAGAAAAAAGGGATAGATAAATTATCAGTGCCTTTTGGACTTAATAATTCAATAATCATCATGATAATTGATGATAAAACACTAATTAATATTATTGTAATAAAATCTTGATTGTACAATCCTAAAAGAACATAAAGTGATAGAGAAAAAAGTAGAGCAAAACAACTTGCTATATATCCTGCAAAACTTCCTTGAACTGTTTTTTTCGAGTATGGCCAATAGATAGTACCATATTTTACTCCAAAAATATTTGCAAATGCATCACCAAACACTAATGGTAAAAATCCAATAAAAATTATCCAAGGCTGGTCAAAAAATAAATAGATTAGTGCTGTTAAACTTATGGAATAGTATGTTGTGCCTAAAGAGTGTCCCTCTGAAAAAATCGATAATTGAAATTTTTTAATTGGAGAAATAGGTGATGTTAAGAAGGTAAATAGAATGAATGAAAATCCAATTAAGGATGGTAGAATATTATTTGAAAATATGATTGGAGCTAAAATAATTGATGACCCGATTAAAATATGTATTAATTTTCTTGAATTTGTGGAGTTAATTTTCTTCGTTTTTTTTAATCGATCTATGTAAAATATGACTGAAAATATGTAGATATAGGTGATCAGGAAAAATAGAATATCCACAATAGTAATCATTGAACAGATAATCATATTCTAAGACAATTTAAAAATTTTGTAAAAATTATGTATTGAAATATAATAATGGGCGAGGGGAGATTTGAACTCCCGATCACGTACATATTGGAAAATTGTATTACAAGTTTTCCCCAAGCACGCATCCTCCCAGGCTAGACTACTCACCCATTTTATGGAAGGAAATTTCAATCAATGTGTTGATCGCCTAAGTTTATAATGAATTCAATGGAATTTATATTATTAGTTAGAAATCGACACAGAAGAAGAATTATCATAAGCTTCTTATCGCAAAGTAAAGATTTGAATAAGATGGGTAAGTAAATATTGAGATGAGNTATTGGGACTTATTATTGTTTAAACCATCTGAGTCTCCAATTAGTTTTATCTTGAGAATATCTCTGGGAATAACACTTATATCTACAGGGAGATCTCATTTAACACATTCAAGAGAAGAATTCCAAGCTCAAGTACCTACATGGTTACCATTGGATCCTGATTTTGTTGTGGTTACGTCAGGAATTGTTGAAATTATATTAGGGGTGTCATTAATATTTATTTTTAAGTATAAGGTGATTGTAGGATTANTCACAGCTGGATTTTTTATCGCAATTTTTCCAGGGAATATTTCACAATATGTAAATGGAATTGATGCGTTTGGTTTGAATACAGATAGGGATCGATTTTTACGTTTGTTTTTCCAACCTGTTTTTGTAATATGGGCACTATTAGGAACTGGTTTTTTTGAGGCTTGGAGGAATTATAAAAATCCATCAATTTTATCTTAAAATTCTAAACTGATACTTATTGGACAATGATCTGAACCTTCCACTTTATTATGAATACTTGCATCTTTTAGGTTAGACAGAAGATTGTTTGAAATATAAAAATAATCTAATCGCCAACCAATATTATTTGCTTTAGCGGTTTTAGAACGCATAGACCACCATGTGAAGTCACCTTCTCCATCACCATGAATTTCNCGAAAAGTATCTGTGAAACCNATTGCNAGAAAATCATCAATCCATTGACGTTCTTGAGGTAGGAAACCAGAATATTTCGAATTTGGTTTGGGGTTGGCTAAATCTTGCTCTTTATGAGCAGTATTTACATCACCACATACAATTATTCGTTCATTATTATCTAATAATGTTTTACAATAATTTTTGAAATGTTCATAAAATCTCATTTTATAATTTAATCTTTCATCATCCTTCTTTCCATTGGGAAAATACACATTGAGCAAAATAAATTCAGGATAGCGAGTTTGTATGACTCGGCCTTCACGATCAAATTCTTCAACATCTATTGATTGACTAGAGGAGGTTGGTTTAGTTTTTGAGAAAGTAGCAACCCCAGAATATCCTTTTTTCTCCGCACTATGAATGTCCAAGTGAAAATTAATATTTTTTAATGAACTTGGTATTTGTTCTTCAAGTGCCTTTATTTCTTGAAAACAAATTATATCGGGTTGTGTTTTTTCAATCCAGGTTTTGAGACCTTTTTTTTCTATGGCCCGTATACCATTGACATTCCATGAGTAAATATTGTAGATAGTCATTAATTTTGATATAACTGTTAATTGTTAAAAGATATGTTGTAAGATAAAATGTTTATAATTTATTTATTCTTTCTGTTGCTAATTTACAATAGTCTGAATTAATGTCAATCATAATATAATTTCTATTTGTAGTTTTTGCTGCGATTGCTGTGGTTCCAGAGCCTGCAAAAGGATCTAGTATAATATCATTTTCGAAGCTATATAATTCAATTAATCGTTTTGGAAGTTCAATAGGGAAAGGAGCTGGGTGACCTACTTTTCTAGCTGAAGCAGTTGGAAATTTCCAAATACTTTTGGTATTTTCTAAAAAAGCATCTTTAGAGATGCTATCATCCTTATTTGAACGGCTATTTTTACGTCCAAATTCTCCTTTTGAGTATACCAATATATATTCATGAATGTCTCTTAAGATTGGATTTGAAGCTGATTGCCAACTTCCCCAAGCTGTTGATGGCCCTGCTGAAGCAGATTTGTCCCATATTATTTGCCCTCTTGGTAAAAAACCAATTTTGATCATTATTTGATCAATATAAGTAGATAATGGAATGTATGGTTTTCGGCCAATATTGGCGATATTAATACAGATCCGTCCTCCTCGTATTAATATACGGTGGGCCTCAACCATAACATCATTGATTAATTTTAGATATTCTTCCAATGAAAGGTCTTCATCGTATTCTTTTGAATTATTATAAGGAGGGGAGGTTATGATAAGATGAATACTATCGTCTGGAATAAAATCTATATTTGTTGAGTCCTTATTATGAACTTTATTGAGAACTTCTTTTGAAATCTCATTTTGGATAATTGATTTTTGTTGAACTATTTTGTGTGTATCAAATAATTTTGAGTCATAAAAATAAGATGAGTCATGTGTTTCTTTTTTTGAGGAACCAAATGATTTTGTTGATGTTTTGATTCTTTTTCTAGATACATTATC
>PBWW01000042.1 GCA_002728275.1 Candidatus Heimdallarchaeota archaeon | reverse complement strand
TATCCGGTTATTGAATCTGGAATCTGGGAATAATATTTGTACTAAATTAAATTTTAAATCTTCTATTAAACCTTATAAGTAAAAACCGGACAATTACTTGTCCGGTTTTCCTGTCATAAATACTTCAAAGGAAGTACTAATTTTTAGTTTAGTTATGTGTCTACATAATGGAAATTTCTTTTTAAAACTTGCAATAGTTTTTAAAAATAATAGTATAAATAACCAGTCATAAATATTAAAAAGGAGGATTAGTGAAAGCTAATTTATATTCAGTTAATTATATCTATATCATTAGATGTCAAATCTCTCAAAATAGTATTCAAGAAATATTCAGTAAGGGGCTTGGTTCTGCATGATATCCCTTATTAAAAAATTAAAAAAAATTACAAACAATATGTTTCTTTTGAAAGGGTGCATAAGAGAATTACAAAAACTCGAAAATAGAAAATATCTTAAACAGAACGGCCTAACAAAACTGCAAGAAACTGAGAAGTCGTTAGGAAAAATCAGATCTGAAATCGATGATGCCTACGAGCAGCTTTTTTCTATAATTTCTGAGCTATTAATTTCTGGAGATGTAGAAATAAGTAGTCCAGAGAGCAATAAGAAAATGCAAGAGCCAGACAATCCATTTGATGTGGAAATGAATAAGATATTTAGTAAAGAATTTAGAAAAGATTTTTTTAAACCTCGGTCAATAGATAAAAACTTAAAGGAACTTGATGATAGGTTTGATTTTCAGAGAGATTGGCTTGATAAAAATAATGTTGGTTACGGTAAAGAAATTATATACCAGTACCCAGAAGAAGTAATAAGTCTATTATTTCCAAAATTTGATCCAAATAATCCTGAAACATATCCACCTAATGCAAGGTGGATATTATTTGCGGACAAATACGATAGGGAGTATATAGAATCTTTAGAATCNCCAACTTGTTTTAAAGCAGCTCTACAATGTTTTGGCCTTTCAATTACTTCAAGAGAGTTTGAATACGAATTACAAAAAATGGAGATGATAAGTTCAAATGCTGCCAACTTATTTCTTCAATATTGTGATGATTTAGAAATAGCGTCAGTCAATGACTTCGAAATTGAGGTATTGAGAAAAATTATTAGTTCAGAAGAAGAGTAAAAGAGGGAGGATAATTCTATGGAAATNGATGAAATTTACAAGAAAATATATAAAAACGAAGCAGAAAAAGAATCAGATCAGATTGAATTACAAATGTTTGATGTTGAAAATAATGAAATGGGTGAAGTGCAAAAAATACATAGTATTGCAACCGATAGACATATTCAAGCAATGCTTAACAACTATAAATATAGTTTCTCTTTAGATTATGAAAAAGAACTNGAGGAATTGAAGGAGATGGAAGAATGGCAAATTGAGGCTACGTTCGGCTTGTATGATATTACAGACCCTAAACAATGGGAAGAGTATTTAGAGTATGAAATAAAGTGGATTAAACATATTGAAAAATTTTCAATTGAATGGATGATAAGCTTAGATAGACCTCTAATATTTAGAGATTTACTTTCCTTTTTTGGACAAGATTGGGATTTAGAGGGTTTCCAAAAAATGAAACAATATTACAAAGAAGAGAGCGACTATTGTTTCACAAAATTTATGGAATATGCTGAAATTTTAGGGTATCTTGATAGAGATACTACAAAATCAAATATAGAAAACATTTTTGATGAAAAACGANAAGAGTTGGATGACGATGATTCTGGTGACATCGGGTTTAGGAGATTACGTTAAATGATTCAAGAAGAATCAATTCAAATAGGTGCATTTCGACTTAGGACAGAAAACTATCAGGAAGAAGGTATATTTACATCAGCAAGNAATGAAGAGATGAAAGGAGTCTCTTATAGCTTTATTCTTGACGGTGCATCAAACTATTCATTTGTAATTAAATTAATTCAGTTTGAAGACAGTACAGCAAGTGTTGGACTTGATGGACTATACACAGGACCTAGGTTTATTTACAGCAATTTATACTCTCGGTTAAGGTTAGGGATATCTACTAACAATCACATTTCATCAGCAGAAATTAGAGTNCCCAAACTTTCAAAAAATAAGGCAAATCGATTTACCGCTCACAAAGTAACAAAAGAGGAACTTGATAGTTCGTTTAGGGTAAACAATGTTGAAGAATTTCTAAGGAGTTATGGAGTAAAAGATATTGATACTAAAGAGGTACTTTTTAACGACGCCAGCAACAGAAAAGGTTATATTGCAGCAACTTGGGATGAAAGAAATGTNATATCTCCAATCGTTTTATTTGTTGTAACTAGACTTGTGCCTTTAATGCATGAATTACTTAATATTCCCAATGCTAAGGATGATGTTGTATTTTATGGACCAAACAAGACCTTAAATAACTTAACTCTTAATTCGTTGTTAGTTAAGGATGAAAATTCTGATCTAGAGTTTAAGTCATCAATGTTTTTTAGTCACGATGAAAAAACTTATGGTGACTCTGTCACCCATGATATTGAGAGAACAGTTGTTGGTATGTTAAATGGTGTCACTAGCGCACATCTTCTAATCGGCATTGGTAGCGATGGGAGNAAACTAGGAGTTTCAAATGATTTTAAATATCTAAAAAAACAGAACTGGGATGACTATTTACTTAAAGTAAGAAATCATTTTATAAATTTACTTGGCATAGGAATTGTTACAACCAACATAAACATAGGATGGCATGACATAGGAGAGGGCATTGAAAATCCTGTAGTTGACATCTCTATTCAACCAATTCCANATGATTTTGATTTGGTTAAAGATAGAAATGGCCATGTATGGATAAGAACCTTAAACGCAACCCAACGACCACACACTAAAGATGAGTANGAAGAGTACCTAAATTTAAGAAAAATAAGCTTAAATAATTAAAAAAATTTCTCATTTTTTGAAAAACCCAATAAATACAGTCTTTTATTTAACAAATTTTATTTATTTTTGCTTGATATAAAACAAGAACCTNATTAAAGTATCTGAGATGTTAATAAATAATGACTCAGTATTACAGGAAACTGTTACATGGAACACAAAAGTAAATATCAAAGGCATATATGAAAAGTCTTTTTGCAATCATTTCCTTGCAAAAGAGTACTTGATGGAAACATCAAATTACGTAGAGGCAAGACGATATGCAGCAAGATTAAATAAAACTGCTGATTACAAAGCAGGCATTGAAGTTTGTGCAATATGTGACACTTTTCTTATATACACATACGAGTACAAGGAGANAATTTAATGAATAAGTCANNNCANCCAGACGTTTCACCATCAGAANTNAAGGATATTATTGAGCTATTCCATGAAAAAGATGGCTTAGACCTTATTAAGGATAAGTATGGTGAAGCTGTTCTTAAATCTGATGAAGTAAAAACTGCGATAAAGATGGCAAGGTTTAATAAATACTGGCAAAAGAGAGCCGAATCAGCTCTTAGAGGAATTCAAAATTTGGAGAAGATGTCAAATACCTACAACTACCACTTTGACAGAAAAGAGGTAGCACCTATATTGGCTGAAATTAATAAAGCAAACAAAAGCCTAAGAGACTCATTTGAAAATTCTTTNAAAAAGTTTGAGAACAAAGATTCGAATACTCGAGTTAAAAGCCAACACGGAAAAGAGCAGAGTATTGATAAGACATGGAATTATGTNNCNGAGTTTTATAACTTCATCAATGANGATCCTAATCACTCTAAGTGGGATAAGGACAAAAATGAATAGACGTTTAAAAGAAATTTGGAAAGAGACTATCAAAAAGCACATCGAGAAGTGGAAGTTAAGACCGCTTCCAGGAAACTAGGAGAAATATGCAGAATACTAAAACAACAATAAACATCAAGGGTATCAGTGTTGAAATTGATAATCTAGTTATTGAAGATGAAGACCTAACAACTCTATTAATTAATTCTGAAGACACAGAAACTGCCTTTAAAGAAATTGTAAGAACTGGTGTTAAAACTATGCAGACAATTAAAGGATCACTGGAGATTGATTTTATCAAAGACTCTATCTCCAAAATTATCAGTGAATTCAAGAAAAAAGGTGACGAACATAACAAAATTATTGAAGACGTTCACACTAAGTATTTTGGTGAAGATGATGGTGAACTTGTTAAAGATTTATCAGGAATTGTAAAGAACTTTGAAGAGTCTATTGTTAACGAAGTNTCAGGGGATAATAACCCTAACTCATCAATAAACAAATTTAAATTAGCAGCTGATGAAATGGAAAAGCAAATTACCGAGTCAATAAATGAAGCTTTTAACCCAAATTCTGAAGAAGATCAAAACATTGCTTCAATAATGGTTAAAACGATTGTCGAAAAAATATCTGATCCAATAGCAACGCAATTTCGCATACTTTTTAAACATCTTGATGTTGAAAACGCACTAGATAATACAACTCAAAAAGGATTTGTGTTTGAAGATGAGTTANAAATTGTTTTACAAAATGTAAAAGGACCAAAAGACTTGGTTGAGCATTGTGGGAAAAAAGCTGGAATCAAATCTCGTAATTTCAAAGGAGATTTTGTTGTACAGTTTCCTGATGAAGAGGGCTTGCCTTCTCCAGCAAAGGTAGTGTTTGAGGCAAAAAATCANAAATCAATTACAAACTTCAAAGATACTATAGGGTATCTAGACGACGCAATGGCTAATAGAGAAGCTAATTGTGCTGTATGGATTGTAAAAGATCAAAATACTATTTCACAATTTACAGATCAACCTTTTTACGAATATAACAATAGGTATGCCTTTGTAGTTTTCAACGAGGACACAGGCGATATGGCTTTGAGGTTTGCTTTTTCATGGGCAATGATTAAATCCAGAGAACTAATGGGTGTAACTTCTGATAGTTTTGATAAGGTTGAGGCCAATAGGCTTCTCTCAATTATGATTAAGGATGTTAAACAATTTGGAAGNTTAAGAACAAACAACAACAGCATNCNGTCAATTGCAGGNGAAAACAAAACAACAATCAATAACCTGGAATCCAGCTTTGATGAGTGTATTAAACAATTGTCGGAGACAATAAATGATAACTAAAATTATTGACAATAACCCTATATCATTTGATTATGAGTTGCGCTATTTAGGTGTTGACACTGATTTATTAAGTGATTTGTGTAATGAATCGTTTAAGAAAGAATTGTTCTTTAACTCTATCTCTTTTAAAGAAATTTCTTTAGCTCATTACACTTACCTAATATTAAAGCACAACTTCTATTCAGAATTTTACTTTAAAGAGTATGCAGATATTGATAGCTTAAAAAGCATTGTTGAGAGATACTTTGAGCTTAAGATGAATTCAAATTTTCGTTCAAGAAATACTATCTCTAGTCTTGATAAGTTTATTTTACAACTAGCCTCTCCATTGCAGAGTGACTTAATGGAGATAGATCACATTTTTCCTCTGAAAGACAATGAAACTCCCGAGCACATTAAGAGTAGATTTAA
>PBWW01000041.1 GCA_002728275.1 Candidatus Heimdallarchaeota archaeon | reverse complement strand
CCTGCTTCAAATCCAATTTTATTTCGGATATTTATTGGATAAGTTAAGACTGTGCTGTTGTATTCAAATAATTCACAATATGAATAGGCGATGAGACCTGTAATTAAATGATTAGAATTTACATTATGCCCTAATTTTAAACTTTGAAGTAACTTGTTAAAATCGTTATTAAATTTATATAAAGTACGAGAAAGTATTTCATGGTCCTCCAAAAAACCAGTAAATACTTGATCTTCAACTTCAATACGGTTAGTTTTAATAATTTGATAAATTCCCGGTATAAATCTCAAAAATTTGGGAACAAAGAAAAACTTACCAAATCTATTGTATCTCATGTTATATGCATAATTCAGCAATTGGTTATAAGATATTTCTGGCAATTCAACCATGGGTAGAGCATGAATTTTAGAGTGGTAATTGTGAAGAATAAGAGATAACAATGTTGCAGAGGTCATACCATCTCCAATTAAATGTGAACCATGAATAATAATGGTGAAATTTTCTAAATTATGAGAAATGATTATATTGAAAAAATCATCACTAAATAAGTCAAATGAAATTTGTGAATGNGATTTGAAAATATCTTCAACAGANGAATTAGTGTANTCGATATTTCCAAATATTTCTTTTTCGGTTACTGTTTTAGGNATATTAAGNTAATAAAATTTATTTTGAAATTGNAATTTTGCAAAAAATATTGTATATTTNTTAAAAATACTNNGTAATACTTCATTCATTATGTCTTGATCAANCGGATNATTATATTGGACACTCATAATACCTGAAGATCTAGATTTGTTCGGGTCTGACCCGAACCACATCAGTGAAAATACATCTAATTTTATTTTATCGGTCAATATGTTAAATAGAAAATAGTATTTAAAAGAGTAGTACCCGTGGAATATTCATTAGTTACTCAAATTTTTGATCTTATTGTTAAAATCATCTTTATACATTGGTAAAACGATAGAGTCAAAATTATGATTTGCTTCCATTTTATCGATCATACCAGGACAATATGGAATTTTTGGCTGATATTCACATNTTTCACATANATTTGCAGGAGGATATATTAGACGTAAGGATTTATATCCATGATAAAATATGATTATAGTTGAAAAAATTACAAAACGGAATATATTATCAGAGGTAGTAATTAATATTATTAAGGAAAGACCAAAATTATATCCAATAACAATTCTAGCTATTGCTTTTAATTTTCTATTTATAACTTTGGAGTCAATGTAAAATACTAAACCTAAACTTAATAGTAATATACCAAAGTAATTTAGATATGAAAAACTTTCTTGAAAAAAAGTAAAATTAATAATCATTGATAAAACTGTACTGGAATACAAAAATGTACAACCTCGACATAAAGAAAGATGCTTATTATTAAATGAAATGTCTATTCGTTGGTTTTGATAAATATCACAAGTTGGATGATGTGCCCACCTAAATGGATATGATAATTTAAACCAGATAAATTTTGTTCGTAGATATTTTAAATTGATCATAAAGTAAACTCGTCATCCGACTANAACAGCAGTTCCATATGCTATGGTTCCATTGGCTGAAGATCCATTTCCACCACCCATATTATCTGACTCGAATTTTAAGCCTACAACTGCATTTGCGCCTTTTTCAGATGCTTCTCTTAACATTCTATTCACGGCTTCATATCTTGCTTCAATTGCAATCTCGGTGTATGCACTAACTTCTCCTCCACATAGACTTTGGAAACCTGCCACACAATCGCCTCCTAAACCTCGGGCTCTAACAGTGGCACCATAAACTAATCCATAGTGTTGCAATATTTTAAATCCTGCAATTTCATCGGTCGTACTTACATACATTGGTTTATCATTAATTGAAAATTGATTTGACATAATGTAGTGATAAAATTATTACTTATAATTATATATATTTTAAATATTGATTTGGATTAAAGAAATAATCTAAATATGTATTAATTCATAATTAATTATAGTGAACATAGCGATTATTGGTGCTGGAATATCGGGTATAGCAATGGCAAAAGAATTGAGTAAAAATAATATTAATATAGATATTTTTGAAAAAAGCAGAGGAAGAGGTGGAAGAACAGGAACAAAAAGAGTTGATAATTTGAATTTTGACTTAGGAGCACAATATCTCAATAATTTTGATGATGAATTCCAAACAGTGATTGAAGATATGAAAAAGAATAATGTGGTTGATATTTGGAATGGTAAATTTGGAAATTTGANAGAAAAATCCATAGAACCAATTTTCTTAGAGGATGAAATTTATGTTGGTGTTCCAAAGATGGGAACGTTAGTGCATTATTTATTTGANANGAGTNCTATATCGAATATATTTTTNAAAACAAAAATTACNGATACAGAAATCAGAGCTGATAAATGGGTATTAATAGATAGTAATGGAAAAGAATATGACAATTATGATTATGTAATTTGTAGCATACCCGCAGTACAGGCTAAAGACATATTTAACAAATACAAAAATGTATTATCTAAATTAAATGAGGTACAATATACTCCAAGATACGCAATAGCTATAATGTTGAATNCTAGATTAGACTTTGAGTATGATGGATTATTCATAGAAAACAATAAAANAAAAAATAAAGCAATAAGGTGGATTGCTCGAAACAATTCTAAACCTGGCAGAGGTTCTGAAGAGATATGGGTAATACACACTGATAAAAAATGGAGTGCGCAAAATTTAGAAAGATCTAATGAGTCTATTTTGAATTATGTAATAGAGGAATTTAAGGAGATCATGGATTTAGAAGAACTAAATGTAAATAAGACATATATTCATTTATGGAGATATGCGATTGCAAGTACATTTTTAGATGAAAATTATTTATGGATACCTGATATTAAATTAGGATTTTGTGGAGATTATTTTAATGGTAAAAATATTAATTCGGCATATATGAGTGGATTAAAATTAGGAATTAAGTTACTAAATAATATTTGATATTTTCCATCCGTATATTAAAGAATGTCATGGCTTTAAGGAGCATGTTTAATAATATTAATGAATATTTATCTATATGCAGTACAGGTTAATGGATATTTTAGCAGACCCAGATAACCCTGAGATATGGCCATTGAAATTAAAAGTTTTTAAATCAGAAAAAAGAGAACGTAATAATAAACCAGGCCCTCATGAAAGTACAGGTTTATTGTGTAAATTTTATTGCTATAAATTTGATAGCATGTTAGTAAATGATCCATTATCTGAAAATGAAAAAACAAAAGAAAAGGCAGAANTANATAAGATCACAAATTACAATACTTGTCTGNAGTGTATTGAAGAAGAAGTCATTGATGGAGTTATTTTTCATAATCAAAATGATAAATTAAAATTTTTTGTGGTAGATAGAGAAATACCTGTGATGTATCCTTTAGAACTAAGAGATAAAGAAATTGAGGGAAATTTTATTAATAGAAATAAAGCAGACTGCGAAAAAATGAATATTAGCAAACCNTATGAAATTTAAATTCTTGAAGTAAATGATAATTCCCATTCACCAGTTAGTTCTTCTTCTTTAATTTTATCCAAATAATTTTCTANTATNTCTTGAATACCTTCNACATCTTCAGGACATACAAATTGCATAGTTAATTTTTGTATTCCAAAAAATGCATCAGCAATGTCCACTTTTTGTTGCATCAATACATTCTCTGGTAATTTNGACTTAACGTCTGAAATCATTCTATCAGTGTCATACTTAGGNGTAGGTGTCATTATATCATATTGGTAAAGTACTCGTCCCATTATTCAATACCTCTTATTATGGACCCTCAAAATTACAAGAAGGACATTTGTATCCATTTGATAATCTTCTACATTCAGAACATCTAATTATCATACCACCACANTGNGGGCAGAAAAATTTAGCGGCACCTTTTTTTGCAGGTGATACAATTTTGTTACAAGAATANCAAGACTCAGTTTCTAATAAATTTTGAGACATTAACTTTTCTCAATATTCTTTTTTTATAAGTTTATATTTATATTTCACATATTTATGAAGATATTAATTTTGTTGTATTAATTATTTAAGTTGATATTAATTTTTGATGTACAAAATGTCTATTGATTAAACCTTTAATCGTTAACCTTTTATTTTCAAGATTTATTTGATTTTATGGTTGAATTATCATTAAATTTTGATATACCAAAAGGCACCATGAGCATTACAGACTCTGCTGCTAAAAAAATAAATGAGTTATTAGAAGCTGAGGGAAGAGTGGGACAAGCAATTCAAATCACAGTCATCCCTGGNGGATGTGCAGGATTCTCATACCAATTTGGTTGGATCAATGATGATGCAGATGGTGAATTAATACAACATAATGGAGCTAAATTATTGGTGAAAAATTCAGATATGAGATTACTTGCAGGATCAACCTTAGATTATACGGTCTCATTGAAAGGATCTAAGTTTGAAATAATTAATCCAAATGCAGCATCTACTTGTGGTTGTGGAAAAAGTTTTGCGTAATAATAGTAATTATAAANTGAATTTGAGGTAATTAATNGTGTCATTTGAGAANATAAAAGGTTTAGAAGATTTTGANNATGANATTCATGAGAAATTAGTAAATAATGGGTATACCAATATCAAAGCGATTTCGATAAGTACNCCTGAAAACATAGTAATTGATACAGGATTGTCTTATCGTTTAGCGGAAGACATTATAAGCAAATCTATTTCACTAGTTGTTAATCCCCCGTTAAGTGCTAAAGAAATGCTGAAACTTGAACAGAACAAAGGAAAAGTCACTACATCTTCAAATGGATTAGATACCTTNNTAGCTGGAGGGCCATGGTCTGGTGAAATTACGGAAATTTCAGGCGCATTTGCAACAGGAAAATCACAACTATGTTTCCAATTATGTGTCAATGCACAGCTAAAAAGAGAACAAGGTGGTTTAGATGGAAAAGTGTTTTTTGTGGATACAGAAGGAACATTTTCAGCCACAAGAATTGGAGAGATTGCAATNGATGCAGGATTAGATCCCGAGAAAATNTTAGAAAANATTTATGTNGCTAGAGTACTGGATTCTCACAATCAAACTCGAATTATACAGAAAATTAATGAGATTGCTCAAGAAGAAAATATTAAATTAGTAATTGTAGATTCAATTGCTGCTCATTTTAGAAGCGATTATATTGGTAACGATAAAATAGCAGAAAGACAGCAAAGAATTATGCAACATGCATCATCACTGACTAATTTAGCCTATGTTCATGATATTGCAGTAGTAGTCACAAATCAAATGGTAGCAAAAGTTGATGATTTATCTGGTATGGCATCAAAATCACCTGCTTTAGGAGAGTCNTGGTCTCATAGACCTCAAACAAGACTAGTTCTTAGGAAATCACCNGGATCNGCNAGAGTGGCNAGATTAACNGANTCTCCAAGAAGACCNGAAAGTGAAGAAATATTNTATATCACTGATGGAGGNATTAANGATAGACCNAGAGGTTAGTTTAAGGAATTTGCACTTTTACACCAGATTTAATATAAATTGCACTCTCAATAATATTGGTACAATGATCTCCAACTCTTTCTAAGGCTCTGATAGCAGATAATAATTTATGAGCAGATTTAATTTCAAAATCACCATTATTCGAGCCTTCAATTATCACTTTACTATGATTTTCAAATAAATCATCGATTATGTCATCTAATTGTTCAGCCTTGTCAATAAATTTTTGAAAATTATAATCAGTTTCATTTATTTCCATACGATAAATCGTTTCAAAAATATCTAACATTTCGCTAGCAGCATTTATTGAGTCCATAAACAGATTTTGTTGTTTCTTGAAAGCCTCAGCTTCTTTTCCAATAAAGGATGTAAGACCCGCAAATGAATGCGAAGTATCCCTAGATATCCTTTTAATATCATATATAATCCGAAAAGATGAAAGTACCATTCGTAAATCCCGACCGACTGGTGCTTGCAAGGATAATATTTTAACACTACTTGCTTCAAGTACATCACCTAAAGACTCAACAGATAAATCATTTGTATTTATTTGAGAAATACGTTCCTTTCTTAATTCTTGGGTTACTGTTTCAAACTCTGTTACAATAGACTGATAGTATGAAAAATTAGTTCTTATATCATTTAACATCTTAAGAATGCCTATTGAAAGATCAGATAGCATTTGAATTAATTGTGATCGATAGGGTTCTG
>PBWW01000040.1 GCA_002728275.1 Candidatus Heimdallarchaeota archaeon | reverse complement strand
TACCTCCCTCAACCATTAAAAAAAATGGGTTCGGATTTTTTTCTAATACATTTATTGCTGCCTCCGTCATTTCTATTAAAGATGGGTCTAAAGTGGTATTTCGCCATAACTCATATGGCATATGTGACTCATAAGTCCCTCCTTCAAATTGATATTGTCCAAATATTCCAAATAGTTTTTCAGATGTATTTGTATATTTCATTAATTCCTCTCTATTCGTAGCTATATCATCATATCCGCTATTTTTTGCCAAAGTTTTGGCTTTATTTTTATTTCCAATATATGCTGCATTTTGCCCTCCTCCTAATATAACCTCTAATTCATGATTAAGCATTTGACTCAAAATCTCTTCATAATTATGTCTACTGTTTGAATGTGCCACATAAGTAGCAGGAGTTGCATGTGCAATATGTGTAGTGGAAACAATTCCTGAACTATAACCAAAGTCGTATCTTAGATACTCTAGGATATTTTTCACATAAGTCTCACCATTAGATTTCATTCCTACTCTTCCATAATTTGTTAACTGCCCCGTAGACAAAGCTGTTCCTGCTGCTGCAGAATCAGTGGTTTTATTTTCAATGTCATTTGTTCCATATAACCCATAATCTGAAAACTCATAATCCATTATTGTTCCATTTAACACACCATATTCGACCATACTCGCTGCCTTTAATTGCTCAACCCCCATCCCATCTCCTATCATAAATATAATGTTTGGTAAATTATCCAGTTCTTTTACAATATTATCATTTTCAATAACACCTAACGTAGAAATTTGGTCTTCACTAACATACGAATTAATACCTTGAAATACTAAGATTAACATAACTAGTATAGGTATTACTCGTAATCTTTTCATATATTTCGCCATAAATTATATTAGAAAACCTAATTATAACATAGTAATTATAATCTGATAAAAAACAATTCTATGGGTAATATATTATAATTATTTCAACTAAAGAAATTTACTTTTAGTATTAGTTATCTATTCCCTGAAACGAATAATATGTTTCATATAATGACTTATATGTTTTATTCTTTGCTATTAACTCTTGATGAGTTCCATCTCCAACTATTTTACCATTTTCAAATACTAATATTCTATCCACCATTAGTATGGTAGATAATCTATGTGCAACAATAATAGAAGTTCGATTTTCAAATAATTTCTCTAAACTCTTTTGGATCAAACTTTCAGTATAAGCATCAACTGAAGCAGTTGCCTCATCAAGTATCAAAATTTTAGGATCTGCTAATAATGCTCTTGCCATAGTGAGTAATTGCCGCTGCCCTCTTGATAATCTCGATCCCTTCTCTCTAACATCTGTCTCTAAACCTTCAGGTAATGAGTTGATGAACTCATTTAGGTTTGTCTTGCTAATAATGTCTTTAATTTCTTTATCTTTCGCATTAATGTTTCCAAATTTTATATTCTCGAGAATTGAACCTGAAAACAAATATGGTTCTTGTGGAACTAATCCGATATGTTTTCTATAACTATCAATATCTAAATCTTGAACATTGAAACCATCAATAAATATGTAACCATCATTCAATTCATAAAACCTACTTAATAAAGATACAAAAGTTGATTTTCCCGCTCCCGTGTGTCCAACAAGAGCAATTTTAGTATTTGGTTCAATTTCTAAATTCATATTTTCAAATATCATTTCTTTGTCATTATACGAAAATGTAACATTTTGATATGTGATGTGCCCCTTTAATTCCTTTATAATTTTATTTCCTGTTTTCATTTTTGAATTGATATCTAATAAAGAAAAAATTCTTTCCGTAGCTGCACTTCCTGCTTGGATCCTCGCTACTTGTTGTGCTAATTGTATTACTGGACCAAATAATCTTAAGGTATATGCATAAAATAAATATAAATCTCCAATTCCTATTTTACCATTTATCACTTCTCCACCTCCAGTTTCTAAAATTGTAAATAATAATAGAATTGATAAAAAGTCTATTAATGGGAAAAAAATTGAAAATGTATATGATAATTTCAAATTTGCTTTGAGATTTTTATCGTTTAAGTCAATAAAATCTTTTTTATTTTGTTCCTCTCGATTAAACCCTTTTATTACTGATACGCCTGTAACTGTCTCTTGTATTGCTGAATTAACTGCTGCTCGAGTTTTTCTAACAACTCTTGCAAATCTTCGCAAAAATATTGCAATGATTAATACTAGAATAATCGTTATAGGTATGCCTAATAAAATCCATAAGGTCAAAGTTACATTTACAGAAAACATTATGGACAAAATGGTTACCATCAAAATCAATGATGACATAAATAATGAGAATACCGTAACCAAGGCACCAGCTTGATTACTATCATCCATGACTCTATTCATTATTTTTCCNGTTTGCATTTTATCATAAAATCCAAGATCCATTTTTTGTAACTTTTCAAACATTTTTATCCTTAAGTCAGAAATCGACTTGGCTGTAATTATAACCTCTAATCGTATCAAAAAATAAACAATTAGCCATTGTACAAATGCTCCAATTAAATAAATATATCCAACAAATTTCGCAAATTCAAAACTTAGGTTCTCTGAAAATAATGCAATTGAATTCAAACCCTCTCTAACTAAAAATGGTAACAAAATATATACTAATGCCTCAAATAGGGTCACAACGACTAATCCAATTAAATTAAGTTTTTGAGTAGATGCTAAATCAAATATTCGACTTATAGTCTCTTTGAAAGTATATTCTTTATCAAAATATGCCCTTTCAATTCTGTTTCGCATAGACATTATTTTTCCCCCTCCTCAATAGGTGGTAATTCTTGATATACCGAAAATATTTGTCTATAAGGGTCAAAATTTTTTATTAACTCTTCATGTGTTCCAATTTTTTTAGCTATCCCATTTTGTAAAAACAATATTTTATCTGCATCAATTAAATTAGACAGTCTATGTGTGATAATAATTGTTGTTCTATTTTTTAGTATTTCTCTCATTGCATCATTGATCATTTTTTCAGTTTTAGCATCAATAGCTGATGTAGAATCATCAATAATCAATATTTTGGGGTTTTTAATGAAAGTTCTTGCCATAGCAATTCTTTGTTTTTGTCCACCCGAAAGAGTAACTCCTTTTTCTCCTACTATGGTATCGTATCCCTCATGAAACTCATTAATAAATTCATGAGCCTGAGCTAATTTTGCTGCATTTATAATTTTATTTTCATCGATCCCCTCTACTCCGTATGCAATGTTTTCTTTAATTGTAGTAGAGAATAAAACTATATCTTGTTCAATAGTACTGATATTATTTCTTACATCTGAAATTTTTAAATCTAATAAATTATAGTCATCTAACAAAATTTCTCCTTTATTAATATCATACATTCTTGTCAATAATTTTCCTATTGTACTTTTTCCAGATCCAGTTGATCCTATTATTGCCAAAGTCTCACCACTTTCAATTTTAAATGAAATATTTTCCAACACATTATTTGTATTATCATATGCAAAAGACACATTTTTGAATTCAATTTTCCCTCTCAAATTTTTTAGTTCTTTATTTTTCCCTTTTACTAACATTGATTTAGTCGTCAATGTATTGAATATTCTTGAAGAACCTGCAAATCCTAAAGTTATCACATCAAGTAAAAATCTTAATATCGATGTCGGAAATACCAACAAACCCATCAAAGTCAGGAATGCAATTAAGTCACCAACAGAAAATGGTTGGATTTTAAATTCTATACCTAAAATATTAATAAAATCTTGGCCAATATAATTTAATTCAATCATATTTACACCTATTATGTATATGATTGCTGACATAGATGAAATAAGTAAGATTGGTATAAATAATGCTGATATTTCACCCCTTCTAACTAAAATTTTTTCATAATTTCTCACTTCTTTACTGAACACTTCATACTCTCTATCCTGTGCAGCAAAGGTTCTAACAACTCTTATTCCTGTAATATTTTCTTGTAAACTTGCATTTATACCTGCTAATCTTTCTTGTCTCTCCATCGAAATAGGTTGTAAATTTTTAGCATAAACATACATGAAAAATAAATAAATAGGTAAAATTAAAAAAAATGCTATTGTCAATAAATAGTTTAATGATAGCATCGCCAAACCCGCTGCCAAAAACCCAAAAATAGCTGTGACGATAGATCTTATACCTGGAGAAATTGCAAATGTTAAATTATTAGTATCTTGAGTCCCTTGACTCATTAAATCGCCAACTTTTGCATTATTGAAAAAATTCATATTTTTCCTCGAAAGATTTTCAAAAAATTCTAATCTCACATTCATCTCCACATTTTGCGATATTTGTTCATTAAAAATCGAAGCTAAATATCCAATGACCGCTCTAAATACTCCCAAAATAATTATGATTAAAGCAATCTCTCTCAATTCAATTAAGTTGCCATTAGAAATTTGATTATCAATGGCCTCTCCAAAAAGTAATGGAATATATGTTTGTAAACCGATTGTAATGATAGTCAGTATCATCACTAAAAATACTTTTACCTTAAATTTACCAATATGCCCTATTAACCAAAACCAATGATGTTTGAGGTAATATTTTTCATCAAGAAAAAAATAACTACTATCTTCTGCTATTAATTACCACCTCTAATCATATTTTTTATAACATTTCATCAATAATATACATCTTTTAAACAATTTCGATCTTGAAACTAAATTACAAAAAATTGTAATTATCAAATATTCCAAATATGTCTTTCATCCTAATGCCAATTTTTTATTAATGAATAAACATAAATAAAAGATCAAACTTTACAAATCAAATAATTCAATTGAATTTAGGATTAATTATAAACCACAATATTACAACTAAAGTATGAAACAATATTTAATCGATATGCTTAGATACAATATTTGGGCAAATTCAAGATACCGTGAATATTTTTCTAAAATAAAATTTGAAAATTTAATGACTAAAACTCCCTATGGGACATTTTATGATATGATTATTCATTTATATAAACCATACTTAATGTGGCTTAATCGCATAGATAAATCTATAAAATTTAAAGAAGACCAAATTTATGAAAATTGGGATAGTATTAACAAATCATGGATTGAACATGAAAATATATTATTAGATTTTTTAGAGACAAATGAGGAAAAATTCTTTGAAAAAACAATTGAGTACACTTTTAGTAATAAAAAATATACTAGAAAAATTAAAAATATAATTAACCATATGATAGTACATCCAATACATCATCGAGGTCAGATCTCATCACTTCTACGTAAAAATAATTTTCCAGCAGTCCCACAAACAGATATGGTCTTTTATTTTTTAGATATAAATGTGGATAAAATTACTTTAACATAATTCTTATTTTTATTCATAAACTTTAGGAGTAAGAGAATAATCATTACATTATGTATATCGTTGACAAAGACGCAAAATCATTTATAGACATTGATATCAATTCAGATTTTTCTATTCAAAATTTGCCATATGGTGTTTTTCAAACTCAAGAGGGAGATAGATCCATCGGAGTCGCTATCGGTGACATGATTTTTAATTTAAGAAAAGCAGAAGAATTAGGCCTATTTTCTCAAATTTCGAATAAAAAATTTTTCTCCTCGAAATTTTTAAACAAATTCATGAAACAAGGCCGATCAGTTTGGAGCGCTTACCGAAAAAGAATATTTGAATTATTAAATCAAGACTCATTTTTAAAAGATAATATTGATTTGAGTGATCAATTATTTGTCAAACAAGTTGACGTCTCAATGTGCATACCTATCAAAGTGAAAGAATTCACCGATTTTTATAGCAGTTATCATCATGCATTTAATGTTGGTTCACTTATTAGAGGTCCCGAAAATGCATTGATGCCAAATTGGAAACATTTACCTGTTGCATATCATGGCCGCTCAAGCTCGATAGTACTCTCAGGAGAAAAAATTAAACGACCATCAGGTCAAATATTAAATCCTGAAACGCAAAGTCCAATATTTTCAAAAACTAAAAGACTTGATTTTGAATTAGAAATGGGTATGATTATTGGGAAAAATAGTAAATTAGGTCAACCTATAGACGTTAATAATACTCATGAATATATCTTCGGATTAGTATTGGTAAATGATTGGTCTGCTAGAGATATTCAAACTTGGGAATATCGTCCACTTGGTCCTTTTTTAGGTAAAAATTTCGCCACGTCAATATCTCCTTGGATTGTCACACTAGATGCACTTGAGCCTTTTAAAATCTCATCACCCATACAAGATCCCACCCCCCTTAATTATTTAAGGTTCAATGGAAAAGGTAATTATGATATAAATTTAACTGTTGAAATAAAATCTGGCTTGATGAAAGATAATTTTACAATTACTGAGAGTAATTCAAAATTTCTTTATTGGTCTATTTTTCAACAATTAGCTCATCACACCATAAATGGATGTAATGTACGTACCGGAGATATACTCGCAAGCGGTACAATCTCTGGTGATGATATTCATCAAAGAGGATGCCTATTAGAAATAACTGAGTTAGGTAAAAAATCAATATCTATATCTGCAAATGAAAATCGAATATTTTTAGAAGATAATGATACTGTAACTCTTTCTGGATACGCAAAAAATAATAATTTCAAAATTGGGTTTGGAAGTGTATCTAACAAAATTTATGAATAAATTTAACTATCATCAGTAATCCATTTTTCAATACCAATTTTCAACAATGTTGGTATAACCAACGAGTCAATCATAACTAGTGAAATTACTGCTGCAAATAATGTGTCAGTAAAATATCCTAAAGAATACGCAGTTGTTGCAAATATGAGAGTTACTTCTCCTTTTGCAGCCATAGATAATCCTATCGCCTTAGACTCATTTTTGCCATATCCCGCAAATTTCGCACCTAAACTTCCTCCAAAATACTTAGCCAATATGGCAATTGTTGCTAACGATAATCCTAAAGTTACTGTTGCTACAACTGTATCAGCCGATAAAATTGGTCCTAAATCTATTTGTAATCCAATATTAATGAAGAAAAATGGCACAATCCAATTTGCAATAGGTGTAATATCTGCATGGATATCCAAGAAATCATCTTCATTCCCAATTATTACCCCTGCAACAAATGCTCCAATAATGGGTTCTAACTGTAATGCCTGAGCTAAAACCGACATTAACATCATGAATGAAATTGAAAAAAATATTACGAAAGATCTATCTTTCACAACTTTTGTTTTATCCACAGCCCAAGGTATTCCAAATTTAAATAATAAAAATGAAATAACAAAAAATAATGCAATTCTCAAAATTATTAAACCTACACTTCCGCCAGACAATAAGCCTCCGACGTAGGCTATAACTAATGCAAGTGCTGTTACAGATATTATATCATCAAATATTGCCGCACCAACAACTGTTTGAGCAACTTTAGTTCTAATTTTATTCAAATCTAAAAATATTCTAGTACTTATACCAATAGATGTTGCAGTAAGTGCCACAGCCATAAATAAACCTGTGTCCCAAAATTCGACACCTTCTGGTATCACTAAGCTTCGATTTAACCCTGCTACAATAGCTAAAAAACTCAAACCTAAAATTAATGGTAAAAAGATTCCACCCATTGCTGCAAATCCAGCCGGCTTTTTCACTTTCTTTAAAACATCAAAATCAATTTCAGTACCAACCTCAAATAATAGTATCAATACCGCAAACTCTGCTATAAATGAAAGAATTAAACCACTATCGTCCAAAATATTTTGATTTAGACCTAAGAATGTTAAAGATGATAATAAAGACTCTGGGTGATCTTTTAGATGATAAATTCCTATCAATGATGGACCCAGTATAAATCCTAAAGATACTTCCCCCAATACATCAGGTAAATCTAGTCTCTTCATCAACACATGTACCGATTTGATAAATATTAAAAATAATCCAATGAGTAAGAATACAACCTGAAAATCAGATCCTCCCGCCATATAGTATCGCAAATTATTGATATATATATATGATTGCTTATATCTAATTACTAATTATTATTTAAATAAATGTTTAATTATATAAAGCCATTAATTTAAATATTTAATTAATTTGTCCTCTAAATGATATAATAATACTGCAGAAATTGCATTTAACACACTTTCAATACTTTCTCCAAATGCAATATAAATCATATTGTAATCAATTGATTCTTTCTCTTCTTTAATTTTAATTAGTTTTGTTATTTTTTCATCATTTGCAAACATTATTTGATCTCCATTTTTTTTCAAAGTTAATGCTCCTTTAGCCCCTTCTCTTACTGCTAAATCTCTCTCATCTAATCCGTTTGTATTTATAAACTCTGTAATATAAAATCCAACTGCATACGTCATATCTACACCCAAAATTTGCTCATCAACTTTTAACCAATCACAATTCAGATCCAAGGAGCATAAATTATTTAACTCAGACATCACATCAAGACCTTTTTTTGTCAATCGAGTACCTCCTCTTCCTTTTGAAGAATATGTGTAATCTATTTTATTATAATATTGTATTAGTGATCTTATTCTCGCTTTACTTAACCCCATCAATTTAGACAATTTATATCTTCCTAATGATTTATTATTCAACAATAATAGAAATAATAATTTTTCTTTATTTGCAAATTTAATCCTATCATTCATACAACAAACTCATTCTTCTATTATCTAATTTTTATAAAAATGTTATTTGTTATTATCATTTACTTAAATGATTTTTTATCAATCTAATAATTCCATAAATGACCTTATAACTATATCCGCCCCTGCTGCTTTCAATTCTTCCTCTGAAAATGATGATGTGAAACCTATAACATCCATATTGGCTGATTTAGCTGCCTTTATTCCGTTTATTGAGTCTTCGATAACAACACACTCCCCTACTTTTAAGTTCATAACTTTTGCAGTATGTAAAAATAAATCTGGATTTGGTTTTCCTTTAGAAACATCTTCCGTCGAAAAAATATAGTCAAAATAATTCCTGTATTTAATTTGATCCAATGAAAATATAATTTTTTCATGAGAACCTGAAGATGCTACTGCCAATTTCATATTATCTTTTAATTTCAATAATAATCTCTCTAAGTGAGGGAATGTTTTCAATTTGTCTTTTGCAATTCTAAAATAAATTTTGCCTTTTTCAAGTATCAAATTTTCTAAATCAAATTTATTAATACTATGTTTTTTCAAATAGTATTTGATAGCATATCTGTCTGAAGTCCCTAACACTCTAGAATAGTCCTTCCCAATATCTACTCCAAAAAAATTATCAAATAATACATTTAATGCATAACAACTCAAATATTCACTATCAACTAATACACCATCATTATCAAATATAATTGCTTTATATTTTTCTAAATCTAACATTATAATACACTATTAAATCCACTTTATAAAATACGACTCTTAGTACATTCAATATGGGTAGGGTTTTTTCTATCATTGTAATAGGCGGAAAGAAATATATATTCATAATATCAACGTAATAGGTGAAAAAACCTATTTTTATTTTTTTATCGTTAATGCTATTGGTAACAATAGTCACCTCACCAGTCATAAGTGATCCATATTATTTGAGTTCACCTCAAACTGTCACATATACTGTAACTAATACTAACAGTTCAGCATCATATGCATGGTACAACTCAAATTTTACTGAAAGTTGGATATACTCCGTTTCAAATAACACAAATATTGATCTGGAATTAAATGACCCAACAAACGTGAATACTAAATTAAATGTAACTATTGGAAATTTAACAAGAAATAATATTCTCGATAGTGAAGCCGATGCCAATTTAGGTATAGGTTATTGGAATATGACTAATATTTTCGGATTTATTTCCTCAACAAATTGGTCTACAGTCTCAGAGATTTTATCAATGCAGAATTTTATATCATGGTCATTTGATGGCTCTAATTATACATTAGATGAAATCACATATAGTGTTATGGAGATAAGTTTTGAAGACAATTTTCAAAAGACATCATTAGTTTATCACATGAATACTGGATTACTATTTTCTGCTGAAATTGCCATAGGTGGTTTTATTTTATCTTTTGATATCAAGAGTTTAGATCCATCTTTCACTACTTCTAGCTCCTCAAGCACGCTAAATTTTAATTCAATTATATATTTCAATATATTTGTGATTGCTTTTTACACATTAAGAACAAAATTACATTAGATATGTGGTTTTGCAATTTCTTTCCAGCTTCGCCAATAATCATTATTTTCAGATACTAAAGCTTCATCAGTAAAAAGTAAAGGTTTTCGGCTATCAATCATCACTGCTTTCTCATTAGTTCTTTTAATATTTGAATTTTTTTGTACTTTTTCAAATGCTTCAGGCTGAGGTCCGTGTTCAATTCCTCCGGGGTGGTAGGTAATACTTGCTTTATCAAGACCATGTCGACTAAAAAACTCACCATCATGATAAAATATCACTTCATCAAATTCTATATTTGAATGATAAAATGGTATTCTTAAGACACTTATGTCTTCTAATGGTCTAGGAACAAACGAACAAATGACAAAACTTGGTGCAGTTAATGTAGTATGCACACTCGGTGGCAAATGATATTTTTCTGAAGAAACTGCCTTGAAATCATTTATTGAAAATTTCATAGGTATATTTGTTCCTTGCCATCCAATCGTATCTTGTACGGGATTATGAGGATAGAATACACTAGTTAACTTATTCCATCTTTTTATTTTTATTTCCCACTCTTCATTTTCTCTTGATATAACCTCTGGTATTTTTGGAGTTTCTATCATGGCAGGATCAATCTGTGCATTAGGTCCTAACATCCCTCTTTCAGGAAATTCAAATACACTGTCCGTTGCTTCAATAAATAAGTAAAAATTCGACTCATTATAAGGTATTAATCTATAAGATGTTCCTCGTGGAATAACAATATAATCTCCTTCCTCATACTCAAAATTCCCATAATCTGACTCCATCATTCCTCTACCTTCATGAATAAATATAGTCTCATCTCCATCAGAGTTTCTAAAATAATACGGCATTTCACTAGTTCTTCTCGATATCGACACTCTACATTCCGAGTTATACATTAGAGTGGTATATATTTCATTTTTATCGCTCAAATCCTTAGTTTTTATTTTATCAAAATTAAATGATCTTGGTTTTAGATCACCTTTTATGTCAGTCCATGCTGTAGGAGCATTAGTTTTGTATAAATGGGATACTCTTCCAAAGAACCCTTTTCGTCCTCTTTCTAATTCAATCGTACCCTCTGGTAGGTTAGTATGTGCTTGTCTCGATGTTTTTCCTTCAACTTTTGGAAAAAGTGGTGGTTTTACCATATGACTTACAAAGCAAATTGAACTATAAATTTTCTTCATCATAGATGGAATAATATGCAATTTATCAATTATTTTTAAAAAATTAAACACAAAAGAAATGTATAAAAATATTCTAAATTAGATAAATTAACTTATGCAAAATATGACTATCACNCTCGCTTCAGGTACAAATTTAGCCGTAAAGATTGATGGTGATGAGTCATGGCCAACAATAATGTTGTTGAATGGATCAATATTCAACTATCACCAATTTGAACCAGTTTATAAACCACAATTAAAAAAATATTTAAAACATAATTGCCGAATTATCCAATACGATTACGAAGGTATTGGGCAATCTTCTCCGAAAAAGCATAACTTTGATTTTTTAACTATTGTAGAACAACATATTGAGTTAATGGACTNACTAAATATTGAAAAATGTCATTTATTCGGGATATCAAAAGGTTCAATCATAGGTCAAATCATCTCAGGCAAATATAATAATAGAGTTTTAAGTTTTTCGGGATATGGGAACCCCTTCTTAAGTACTACAAATACTAAAAATGATTTCAAAGATAGGGTGGAAAATATACTTCTGCTTCAAGATATATTTGACTCGCAAGTTGACCATAATAATTTTGGAAGGGTTTTTGATACCGTTTATGTNCCCACAATCTACTATAAAAAAATTAATGAGTTAACNCCATTNGAGAAACTAAAAAATATATGGGTAAAATGGAAAGTTAAACCAATGCTAATCGGTGTTTTAATAAAAAACATNCANACTTTATTTTTAAAATATACTGAANCCATTAATGTCGATGATATGAATAAATATATTGAAATCTTAAAATCAATCTCATGCCCAGTCTTGCTAATCCATGGATCAAAAGATGAAACAGTACCTTATTTNTCATCAATCGAATTATCTAAAATTATTAAACATGCCAAATTAAAAATTATTGATGGGCTATCTCATTCTCGTCCAACTGTTATTCCTTGGGAAGGTTCTAAAATTATGAGAGAATATGCTAATTTTATAAACTCCCTCAATTAATTAGTTATTAAAATCTTCACTTGAAAATAATTTATTATAATACACCAGTAATGTTAACATATGAACTTCTTATTGACTGAAGAAGAAATATTAATTCGAGATACAATTAAAGATCTGTCACTATCAAAATTTAAAGATCGAGCTACAGATATAGACTCACGAAAATTATTTCCAACTCAAAATATAAGTGAATTAGCAGAATTAGGANTATTAGGNAGTATTATTGATGAAAAATATGGTGGTGCAGGTAGTTCTATTCTTAGCTATGCATTAATTTTGGAAGAAATTGCCAAAAGTTGTGCTTCAACATCTGTAATTACCTCTGTAACTACCATGGTCGCAAGAGCCATCGAAAAAGCAGGATCTGAAAAACAAAAAACAGATTTTCTTCCAAGAATTACATCAGGTAAAACTTTAGGTGCATTTTGTTTGACAGAAGCAAATGCAGGTTCAGATCCATCCTCTCTTCAAACCTCAGCAAAGATTAAAGGCAATTCTTACATAATAAATGGGGAAAAATTATGGGTCACTAATGCACCTCATGCAGACATATTATTAGTGATGGCTAATGAGAATCCAGATTTGGGTCATAAAGGCATATCTGCATTTATTATTGATAAATCTCAAATCTTATCTGGCGATTTAGAAGTTGGCGAACCTGAAAATAAAATGGGTCTAAACGGATCTCACACATCTCCAATATTTTTCAATAATGTTGAAATCCCAATTGAAAATAAATTGTCAGAATCAGGAAAAGGTCTGTCAATTGCACTTAATAGTTTAGACATTGGTCGAATTGGTATTGCTGCTCAAGCTACAGGTATCGCAGATGCAGCCTTTGAAGCATCACTGGCTTATTCTAAACAAAGAGAACAATTCAATCAACCTATCAGCAAATTTCAAGGAATNAGCTTTAAATTAGCAGATATGAAAATGAAATTGGAAGTCGCACGAACCATGACCCATAAAGCTGCATGGATGGCTGATCAAGGTTTAAAACATACATTAGAATCGTCAATGGCAAAAACNATCGCATCAGAGAATGCATTTGATATAACATCTAATGCTATAAAAATACATGGTGGTATGGGTTACTCAAAGGAGTATCCTCTTGAAAGGTATCTTAGAGATGTTCAAGCCACTTTAATATACGAGGGCACAAATGAAATTCAACGGTTAGTAATTTCAAGATCATTGGGATTGTAAATTATTTTAAAATTAAATCTCTTAAATTATCAATAACAGGTACTTCTTTATAATTTTTATAATTTCCAGGTTTTTCTCTAGTTTTAGCAATTCCAGTATTGACAATTATTGCATCTATATCCATCTCATTGGCACCAATTATATCTGTTTCATATCTATCTCCAATCATNAAACAATCATCTGCCTTTAGTTTGTAATCTTCAAATATTAATTNAAATCCAAATGTGTTAGGTTTTCCCACAATTATTTCTGGTTGTTTATCTGTACTAGTATTCAAGGCAGCAATCATTGAACCAGCTCCAGGTTCTAATCCTCTTTTTGTCGGAAACGCAGGATCNGGATTTGTTGCAATATATCTCGCTCCATTTCTTATCAATCTTGTAGCAATTGCTAATTTCTCATAAGTCAACATACGATCCATGCCCACAATAACTGCATCTACATNTGTATCTACAACTTTAATATTATTTTCTTCAAATAAATCCACTAAACCTTTTTCACCTACAACATAAACTCTTGAGATATTCTTCTTTTTACAATAATCCACACTTAACATTCCTGAATTTATCACATTATTGATTTCTAAACCTTGTTCATTGTATATTTTTTTCATAGTCAATGGATGCTTTGTAGAATTGTTTGAAAATACAATATTTTCGATTTTATTANTAGTTAAAAAATCAATTAAATCAATAGCTCCATCCAATACTTTTCCTTCCTCNACAAGAACTCCATCTGAATCAAAAATTATNAGTTTTTTAGAATTTACAATATCATTTCTAATCTTCATATAATAGTCACTATTTTNTTTAAAAAACATATTTAATTATTATTTTTGGTAAAATCAATATTATAATATCAATATTATGTTATATAATGTTCAATCACATGTATATTCCAATTATCGAAGTTACTTTTAATTGTGAAACACATCGTTTTAGTTAAAAAGAATAAAGATTGGAATANAATATAAGTAGGAGATTCTAACCATGTATCATTACAAATTAAGAATGTTATTTATTTTATCTGTTTTAATATTATCTAGTTTTACAACAATTAATACTTCTGCAAATGANTANATATTGCCAGTNGTTAATAGCGATAATAGNCCTATNGTTGATGGTAACATAACTCGCTCTGAATGGAATAGTTCAGTGTCATATGAAACAACCTTGCATGGTATTGATACTACAATTTATGTTGTCGCAAATGACTCACATCTAAATATTGGTTTTAATATGTCATCAGATACATTTAACTCAGTTAATGACACATTATCAATAAATTCAACTATTGGCTTTAACAATGATACACATGACTGGTTTGCTATTGTTATAGATAATAATTTAGACAAGGAATTTTCNTCATCTTCATACGGAACNTCGATGTCTCCTGATGATGTTATAGTAATAGATCAATACAAATCAGGTGCATATGATGCTTTTGCTAACGGTAGTTCCACCCAAAATTTCATACCTGATAATTCATCTTTGACNTATTCTCATACAGATGCGAATGATACAACTTTTACAACCAAAATAAATGGTTCTTCAGGAGTACAAAATGTTAATTCTGCAAGAAATATTTCATTAGGTCAAGTATATTATGAAATCACAAAGCCATTAAATTCCTTAGATGAACAAGGGTATGACTTTTCAATTGATGCTTTGAAAATTGTTCAATTCAAATTATTATNTTTTCAAGATTTACAAGCAAATAACACTCTTGCAAATTCCGAATCAAATTTAGATAAATCTCCATGGTTTGCTTTAAGATTGGATGACCGAGAATTTCAAAATACAGTAAANCCACTTAATACTACTAATATAAACTTAATTCATAATACGNACCAANTCTCTGATATTGATGCCTTACAAACAATCGCAGAATTATATGATCTAAATTTAGATATTCATTCATCCGTNATTAACTCAAGTCTAACAAATTATGACCTTAATATAGTTGCATTAGATGAAAATACAGTTTTGACACAAAATGAAATCGATATTCTAATCCAATANATAAGAAATGGAGGAAATACAATGATATTATTTGGTAGTTCANCTAATTCAAAATCAATTGCGGAAGCCTTAGAATTTGAATATTTACCAAATAAGGTATTGATTAACAATAATGATTCTATGATACCAATTAATTCACTAAATAGTGATATGTCATTCTTAAATCAGCAAACAGTTTATACAAATCAAACAGTAAATTCATTAACTTATGAAACATCTGCTTTCAATATTACAAGTCTACTAAATTCATCAAATAAACACTTATTGGGTCAAGAATTTATGTTATACGATTTATTCAATAATCCAAATTCAATAGCTTATGATTTATCTAATGATGGTTTTGTAAACGCTACTGAAAATTTTGAGTCCCTAAACTTGGGTATTGCTATTGATCTATTGAAAGGCGGTAGATTATCACTTATACCATCAACTTCCATAATCAAAGATGATGTTTTAACCAATCAAAATAATTATCAATATCTATTAAAATTAATACCATGGAACAGTAAAGTTACAAATCATATCAAAATAGGAGATTTGAACTTAGATAAAAGGACATTAGCAGAAGGAGAACGTCTCTCAATCAACTTAACTATATTGGAT
This sequence comes from Candidatus Heimdallarchaeota archaeon, assembly GCA_002728275.1. GTDB lineage: Archaea > Asgardarchaeota > Heimdallarchaeia > Heimdallarchaeales > Kariarchaeaceae > Kariarchaeum > Kariarchaeum pelagium. Next base: position 18,173 of record PBWW01000040.1, on the reverse strand, counting down.
GCATTTAACTCCTCCATATCAGACGCTACCGTTGTATTAGAACTTCTCATTGGTGGTAATTTAATTAATGCAACTGAATTTGTCTATAATACAAATACCCAGATGTATGAAGGTGAATTCATCATTAACGAAAATGGTTTTATCAATCTTGAAATCACAGCTAACAAAATTGGATTAGGCTTCGCAGAGGCTCAATCAGAAAATATTTTTGTAGAAGCAAATGTCGGATCTTTTAATGACCTAAGTGATTTAAGCATTATTATCATTTTAATTTTCATAATTGCCTCCGCAGCATTATTTTTAATTGTAAAAAGATTGCAGACCATTAATTAATAATTTACAAATCTTCAATTTATCTTACAAATATTAAATTATCTTAATAATAAATATTTAAAATAATCTTAATCAAATTGAAGTGGGTGTACCATAATCGCTAAACTATTTATCCTTTTAGTAAAAATAGGATCTTCATATTCAAAAGTTTTAATTAAAGAATCTCAACCNAATATATTCGACATACCTTCAATAGAAACTAATACAAAATTACCAAANACCCTTCCAAACAAAAATATTATTCTCAATATTGAAAAACTATTCCAATACGAAATTAATATCATTTCTACAGTACATGACATTAAAAATTCAAATGATCAATATGTTTTCGTTTGTATTTCTAATAAACACAAATACATTTCAAAAGACTATAAATTTTTTCATTTCAGAAAAGCAAGTAAAAAATTAATAAATTCNCCTCAAAATGATTTAATTCNAAACTTAGAAAATTGGATCAAAGACAAAAGTTACTCAATAGAATTATTATCTAACAATATAGACAAATTAACTNCAAAATAATCATTTTATCTTTAATTATTCGTTATTCAACGCTTGAANAATATTTTCGAATTTCACACCATTAATNTCTATAATTTTATTACATTTATTGCAATTTTTAAANTCATAGATTTCTTTATTAAATTCATTTAAAATTGAAAATTTTTCATAGATAATGCCACAAGAACATCTAATATATGTATATCCTGAATTTTGGATCCAGTTTTCAAAATAGTTTTCTNGGCTTTTTCCAGTATAATCTAACTTCTTCAANGTTTGATAATTTGAACTGACCACATATAATATTATAATTCTATATATAATGACTTTAATAATATCTCGGTAATATCTGGAGATATATGATAAATTCGTGTAACCGAACTTATCCTATATTTTATATATATGATTGCTTGATGTGGATATAATTAGTTCGTTAACCCGAACTAGTGGGTGTTTTAATGTCACAAGATTTAAGATTAAAAACAAATAATTTAACAATTATAATTTTAAGTGCTTTACTAATTGGTGGTATATTCGGAGGATTGATTACATTTTCTCTTACTCCAGATCAAGGTCAAGACTTTGATCTACCTCCAAAAGATGTTTTTACAATGGGGTTCATTCCTGAAAATGCAGAGGATGTCGATACAGTTACAACAAATGCGCAAGCTTTAACTGCATTTTTGCAAGATAAATTAGGCATACCTGTGGAAATTTATCCAGTTTCCAATGGGTATGAAAATTTAATATTAGCTTTGCAAAATAATCAAGTCGATGCTGCATTTTTAGATGGTACTCCAGCTTCATTAGTAGTAGAGTCTGGAAACGCAGAAGTTGTTATGGCTGAAATCAGATCCGCCAATAATGCAACTTTTTATAATGCAGCAGCATGGGTAAGNGCAAATTCAACAATTGACTCATTATCAACAATGTTGAATGGAAATTATATTTCTTCCCATACNTCTGCAACTGGTACTGCTGGTACAGTNATGCCATTAGGAACTTTAATTGANGAAGGTTTTATNGAAACTCAAGCAAATGATGATACAGAATCAGTTTGTGCTCGATATTTCTCTAATTCCATATTTGGTGGNTCATATGGTGGAGCCTTATTACGTGTATTGGATGGTGAAGCAGACGTAGCATTTGTCAGAGATACAACTCCTATGGATTTATTCCCTGAAAGACAAGATGAATTAAGAATGCTNCATGTATTCGGTTCAGTTCCATCTCATCCTTTAGTTGTCAATACCGCCTTAGCTGATGGCTGGAAATATAAGTTCGTAAACGCTATGTTGGAATTAAATAATCCTGAAAATATCGAAATACTCAAAAACTTATATGGTGCGAATGGATTAGTAGGCGCGAATAATCTACATATTCAAGATGTTTCTGACGCAGTAAAATCTTTACCATGGTTAGAAGAAACTATTCTCGCTGATAGAGGATAATTCATCCATGGAATTAAATAAAGTAGAAAAACCAAATAAACTAATAGTAGATATAAATAATCTAAATATAGGATATAACAATCAAACAATTCTATCAAATATCAATTTACAAATACCACAAGGACAATGTTGGGCAATCATTGGTCCAAGTGGTTCAGGTAAAACTACTTTATTTAAAACAATTAATACTTTAATTAAACCTCTTAAAGGGTCTCTAAAATTGATAGATATTCCTATTGATAGCAAAAAAAATATCTCTCGTTTAAAAGGTAAAATAGGCTATATTCCTCAAAACTTAGGATTAATATCAAATTTAAATGTTAAAGAAAATATATTGACTGGATCTTTAGGTAGATTATCAATTTTTCAATCTATTTTTGGAATTATTCCTGANGATGAGATTATAAANACATCTAAAATCATGAAACAGCTAAAGATTGATCACTTAGCTAATAAAGATATCAGACTAATATCAGGAGGAGAAAAAAGGAGAGTNGCAATTGCACGTAGTTTATTACATAATCCTCCGTTGTTAGTTGCAGATGAATTACTAAGTGAACTTGATCCATTAACAGTTAAATTAGTCATGAATCAAGTTAAATCTCTTCAAAATAAGTCAAATACAACCATCATACTAATTGAACATAATATTGAAGTTGCCGCTAAATATGCAGATGTCATAGTAGTCATCAATGAAGGAAAAATTATATCACAATTTTCTTCTACTGATACNACCAAAATGAATGAAATAAAGGAGTTGATAACNNTATGAGTAATNATGACAATAAAGGTATAATGAAAATAGTTAAAGCAACATTTATTTCTCCATCATTCTTTTTTGTAATAATCACAATTCTTACCATAATTGCACTTCTTGATATAAACTTTTTTAGAATTTTCTCTCAAGGTAAATTTCAAGGCATTCAAAATTTATTTACAACTTATAGCTTAGAGAGGAGTGAAAAAGTCAATGAAAATATTTTATATGCTTTATTTGAAACTTTACAAATTGCTTTAATCGGAACTTATTTTGGAGTAATTTTTTCTTTNCCTTTCTCAATATTAGCNGCNAATAATTTTAACTCTAAATTAGTTTACATACCCATTCGAATTATTCTATCTGGCATAAGAACAATTCCAAGTTTAATATGGGGATTATTAGCAGTAATCGCATTTGGATTAGGTCCAAGAGCAGGAGTAATTGCAATAATCTTTTACACTATTGGTTACATCAGTAAATTTCAATATGAAATTTTCGAAGGAATAAAAACAGACTCCATAGAAGCGTTAAGTTCAATAGGTGCAACAAAATTACAAATTACAAGATATGTGGTTTTTCCAGAAACTGCAAATGAATTAATCTCTCAAATAATATTCATGTTCGAATACAATATTAGGTCGTCAAGTATAATTGGTTTTGTAGGTGCAGGTGGAATTGGATACCTACTATCCCTTTATCTTGACTATTTTCGTATTGGTGCTTTATCTACCGCATTAATTTATTTATTGATCATTGTTGTTATAATTGACTTCATCGGTTCATCAATTCGTAAACGTTTTCAAGATCCTAATTTTGAAGAAATAAATTTTTGATATAAATTTAAAATTTTATTTTTTATATGACAATACAACCTTTGATATCATCTAATGATCCTTTTCTATCATCATTCCATTCTAATTTTACAATAGAACCAATCTTGAAATTATTATTTTTTCCTTTTTCTGATTTAATTAAACGATGTAGAAAATAGGTGTCTGCATTATCTACTTTAATTAACCCCATCACTATAGGTGTATCTAGTTTTTTACCTTCCATATCAAAATTTACTTCAGTATATGTCATTAAAATTCCTTGATTAGATAAATTTAGCCAATCTTCTTCACTAAATTCTTCAAAGCAGATTTCACAAAATAACTTACCAGGGAAATAAACATAATTACAATCATTACACTTAGTGGCTAGTAATTTTTTATCTACAAAACCCTTCCAAACTTTTTCTATCGCTATTCCTGCAGTATAGTGAAAACTAACCGGAAAATCTCCTTTAACCTCTTTTCGATCATTATCATTACTCTCATTTTGTAACATTTCAGTTTTCCTCCATTAATTCAAAATATAATATATCAGTTATATCTCCTATTCTATCATTTTCGTTCTTCCATACAGCTTTCACTCTACTCCCAATTTTTATTTTTGATAAATCACTATTTTCATCTAATTTATGCAATATACCTGATGGTTCTCCTCTCCTAGTATTAATGGTTTCATCAAAATCTATTACTATTGGAATTTCTGGGTTTTCTCTCCTTGTAGCATCAGTATTAATATATGCTAAAGAGTAAGTATTAATTCTTCCTTGATCTGATATCTTTTCCATTTTAACCATCGGTTTAAAGCATTCATGACAAAAAAGCATTGGTGGAACTTGTTTTGACTCACAACCACTACAAATTGAAGCCAAAATCTTACCTTCTTTTAATCCATTCAAAAATTTACCAATTGCAATTCCCGTTGCCCAAGAATAATTAAATTTGGGTATTGTTTTAACACTTAATACCTCATTATAAAATTCTTTGGAGTTTAACTTTGTCCCCCTCAAATTTTCTAAATAATTTTGTTTTAAGTTATTTTTCACTCTACTCTTCCCCCTTTCATTATCAGAACAGTTCCAACCTGCATTAAATCTCCCCAAGCTTGAGCTAGACCNCTTGGATTTTCATTTAATTCAACTTGTCTTTTTCCNGCACTACCTGTCAATTGAAAAAATAATTCTGCTGATTTCATTCCTGCAGCTGCAGCAATTGGATTTCCAACTCCTAATAACCCTCCAGAAGGAGTTACAGGAAAGTCTCCATCTCTTGCAGTTATTCCTTCAAAAGCAGCTTTAGNNGCACCTCCTTTTTCAAATAATTGTAAACCTTCCAAATGATGTAGTTCTTTATAATTAAATGGGTCATACGGTTCTGCAAAGTCTAACCATTTCCTTAATGAAGTTGGATTAATTTCATCATCTTTCAATCCTGCCATATGATATGCTTGCTTAGCTGCCTTCTCAACATACTTTGGATAATAAAGGTCACGATTGTTCCATAAGGTAGTATCTACATTCCATCCCACNCCATCAACCCAAGCAACATCATCATAACTAATCCCATTTTCCTTAATCTTTTTTTCTGACATCATTACAAATGATACTGAACCATCTGCTACAGGTGATACATCTAACAATCTTACAGGGTCCGCCATAATTTCCGCTTCTAAAACCTCTTCTAATGTATGCTTTCTACCCAGCATGTTTGCAGGATGATCAATAGCATTTAANTTATTTTTNACAGAAACTGATGCTATGTGTTCTTTGGGTATGTTGTGTTTTTTCATATATCTCTGCATCTCNAATGCAAAAATCCATATNAANTTAGGTCCAAGTGGTCTTTCAATTAAATTATCAAAAATCGTCAAAAATGCCGCTTGTGCTGATGGTTGAACAGTAGACATCTTCTCCTCTGTAGTAACCAATATCGTGTCAAACATGCCAGATGCAATTTGATACCATCCTTGTATTGGTGAAAAAACTCCTGTCCCTCCACCAACGTATCCTCTTGTAGATGGTAAATTCATACCACCGGATCCATCAGTCAAATACTCGTGTTTTTGATGAACNCCATCAAATGCATCNGGAGCAGANCCGANTATAACTCCATCTATATCTTTTCTCGTNAATCCTGCATTATCTAATGCCATTTTTGAAGAATAATAGCATAATTCTTTTGCAGTCTCTTTTGCTCTTCTGTTGAATTTTGTCATTCCAACTGAAACCATACCAACTCTATTTTTTTTCATTTATTCAACTCCCATCATCATCATCGCACCAGAAGTTGTAGGTAAACCTCGCCAACTAAAAGCCAAACCTTTTTCAACATTTTTAATTTGTCTTCTACCTGCTTCTCCTCTTAATTGCTCAACTATCTCTGACACTCTTTGTAACCCATTTGCTTCGTGTGCATTTCCCATTCCAAGAACTCCACCTGAAGGATTAATATTTGCATATTCGTCATTNAATAACTTCTTACCTGACTCACCCTTTTCATAAATGCCTAAACCTTCCAAGTGTTGAAATTCTTTATATGAATACGTATTATCAATTTCATAAATATCAATTTCGTTNAATGGATTTGTTATATTATTTAATTCATATAATTTGCGAGAACATATTTTAGCATACTCTGCCTCATTCCAATTCCGCGTTCCAAAATTAGGGCTATTTGTAGCATAAGTTATGCCATTTATCCAAATCGGATTTACATTTTTTTCTTTAACAATTTTTTCNGCAGCTATTACTATTACTATTGCACCATCAACAGGTTTAGCAATTTCAATTTCCCTGATTGGATCGCATATCATTTCAGTACTTAACACATGTTCTTTATCAATATTTGAACCAAAAGCAGCATAGGGATTTTTCAATGCATTTTTATGATTTCTTACAGTGACTTCTGCGATCATTTCNTCTGTAATTTTTGTATCATTCATATATGCCCTTTTTTCTAATCCTGCAGTAAAATGATAATTTACATTAAAATTTCTTGTTTCTAAGGGGTCTAATGCAAAATTTTGGATATTGTTATGAGTCAATATATCTGAATTTCTTGATTGTGCTTCTATTACAGCTACATCAAATAAACCTGTTTTTATCTGCATATACCCTGCAGCTATTCCAGTTATACCATCATCAGTTATAGTATGTACCGTTCTTTGTGCAGCCCCTAATTGATCCGGAGCATATTCATCTGTTATTGATACACCCATGTTTAAATCTTCTTCACATGAAATAAAAGTATCTACTTCAGTCCTCGGGTCTAAATCATCAGCATCATTATACGCTTTAACTGCTGCATTATATACCATCTCTTTATACGATAGTTCTCTTATCTGAGATCTAAATCCTTCAATACCTATTCCGATTATCGCTACTCGTTCATTCAAAAATTACACAACCGACTAAGAGCATCTAAAAAAGAAAAAATACTCTCTAANAAATTTCTCCTCATATAATTTATTATAAATATATTTTCAAAAATATGTTATTTAGATAGAATTTATATTCTCTAATTTATTATTNGCTATTTTTTTTAATTACTAAATTTTTACTTATATTACTCAAAATACCTACAAAAATCAAAATCACTCCTGCAGAAATCCAAAATAAATTCCTTATTGCAATTCCTTTATCATCACTTATNGACTCAAAATATGACCAAATAGGGGTCAAAAAACCTGAGGAAAATGATCTTCCAAAACTTACCCAAAATCCTAACCCTCCCATAGCTAACCCTCTCATTTTTTCATCAACCGAATAAGAAGTTGCGCCGTTTACTCCTAAATAGCACATAATTGAGAATGATATAAATAATGAATATAAAATTATAACCTCAATGATATTTGTACTAAAGGTTATTGAAATCAGTATTATACTATTCAGTGATAATCCTACTAATACTGGTCTTTTAAATCCAAATCTATCTGAGATAGATCCCAAAAATGGTTTGAAAAGAAATACAACACAAGTTGATACAAATATAATATTTGCTACATCTTCTTCAAAAAGTCCAATATGAAATACAATTAATAATGGGATAAACGATACAAAAAAGAATTCAGTAAATGAGATTATAAATTGAAACAGATACACTCGACTTAGAATATCATGTTTAGTTAGACCTACCAATGAATTCAGACTTCTTCTAAATATGTTCACAATATGATTTAATTTGTTAGTAACAACTTTTCTATTTACTTCATCTATAGACTCCTTTAATATAATAAACATCACAATTAAACATAAAATGCCAATTAAAAATCCATATCCAAATAAGTTTTTNAAGTCAACTAAATCATTTCTTAATGAATAATTGGTAATTAACGCACTTAATATTAACCCAATATCAGACCCTTGAAAAACAATTCCATTCACTTTCCCATAATTATCTGTTGCAATATCACCAATATAGCTAAATAAGGAAGGATAATAAAATGCCATTCCGATTGCAAACAAAATGGTTGATCCAAATATTAATCTCCATGTTTCTGCAGCATACATTAGAAAATAAGAAAAAACAAAAAATCCACATCCCAATAAAATNAGNGGCCTACGTCCTGTTATTTGACTTAATTCTCCGAAGGGNACTCTTAAGAAAATTTGGAAAAANTTTCTGGAAAAAAATATTAACCCAATTATNAATGCACTTGCTCCCAAATAGTTTGCATGTAGACCTAAATANGCCATGAATATCCCTTGTAAGGCCCCCTGCACTCCACTTGCAAAAGTAATCGAAAATAATTTCTTATTCAAGTTAATCACTCAATCATTTCAATTAACAATGAATGCACTTTATGGTTTTGTTTCACAAAAGGTAGTAATTGTTCAAATATAGATAAATTCTCATGAAATAAATCTTTCATTATTTTTGTAAGAGCTTCATAAATCACATCATACCCATGTTCATCTTCTAATACACAAAAGACATGATAGTTCCTATTTCCTTTTACTTCCATTTCTCTAGAATTCCTTTGTATTGTCACATAAATTGGTTTTATAATTTTCAATTCACCTTTATTGATTTTTTTATCACATANTATACATCNTGCTCTACCACTNGGCGCATACATAAACTCNCAATATTCATTTTTTGGTCTTTCCCACTTATCACTCCAAAATTCNTTTGGTTCAAATTTAAATTTTTCTAAATCATTAATAGTTGGGTTAACTAATAATTTACTTTTATCACTGGTCATGAATTGAATTTTATCATTTCCACCAAGTTTTGTTATCACATCAAAAGCTACTATNTCATCATCTCTTGAAATATTGATATTTACTAAATCTCCCCTTAAATTTAGTCTACTTCTTGTTCCTTTTTCAATTATGTATAATGATCTCGTTAATTCTATAATGCCATTATTATTTTCCCTCTCTTTAATGTCCATGACTCTTAATACAGATGCTTTTATGTTCATTGTTTTATCTACTTCATCTACTTTTGATATTCCTAAAATATCAAATCCTGTACTATTTAGATTAGATTTTATTTCTAAAATTTGGTCTATATCTTCTTTACTAAGTTCAATTCTGCCGGACCGTGTTATTGTTGCTGTATTTAATTCTGCATTTTTAAATTCTTTTGGGAATTTTTTTGCCCCACATTCAATATGGTACCATTTTATAGATTTCACAATCTCTCCATTTAGATTAAATTCATTTTCAATTCCCAGTCTCGCACTTTTTATTTCTATTTTGTCCTTACATACTTTNCAAGATGCTCTAGACGACTTAGCAGGTTCAATGGTACTCATAACCATTATCTCCAAAATACATCCACAGTCTCAGGTCTAAAATTTTGTATTATTTTTGTGTCATTAATTTTTTGTTGATACCCATTTTTGTACATCAACTGTCCTAACCATGCTATCATGGCACCATTATCAATTGCAGTTGCAGCTGGTAATCCAACAAAATTTACATTATGTTCCTCTGCCATCAATTTTAACATCTCCTTCAAACGTTTATTTGCTGCGACTCCTCCACAAACAAGTACTTCATTTTTTTTAGTATGAGCNAATGCCCTCTCAGTTACTTCCGTTAACATACTAAAGACAGTCTCTTGCAATGAATTACATATTGTGTTAATATCATATAATTCATTTTTTGCAATTTCCAAAGCAGATGTTAAAATTCCTGAAAAAGAAAAATCCATTCCTTTAACCACATAAGGAAGATCAATGTATTTATCACTTAATTTTGCTTTTTTCTCAACTACAGCTCCCATTGGGCTTCTTGAAGCATCAAATTTCATTTCTCTTCCAAAAACATCTAAACAATTTCCCACTGGAATATCCAATGTTTCTCCCAATATTCTATATCGCCCACCTTCAAATGCTATAACTTGTGAATTTCCACCTGAAACATATAACACAATCGGATCATTCATTTTTCCTATTAATCTTCCAATTTCTACATGAGCTATTTGGTGATTTACTCCAACTATAGGTACATTCAATTTTAATGCTAAGGTCCTTGCTGCTATGGCATCTACCCTTAAACATGGCCCCATACCAGACCCTTGAGTATAACTAATAAAATCAATATCTATTAATTTTAAATTTGCCTCATTNAATCCTAATTCAATCAATTTAGTTACATTATTTGCATGATGCTCAGCGGCCTCCCTAGGTATGACTCCCTGTCCTATTTCGGGTTTGAATGTTCTTACATTATTTGCCAAAATATTTCCTTCACTATCAACTATTCCAACTCCTAACTTATCCGCACTTGACTCAATACCAAGTGAAATTAAACTCATATTATGGCTTACCCACCCTACTCATATTATATCCATACTAATTATTTTTGATTACCGATATATTTTTTTTTTCCATAAGAATTTTTTATGATGAAATTATTTAAAGCTTAAACATAAATATAAGATATATTGAAATTGTTAAATTTTTTAAAATTAAAACCATATTGGAAGAAATTTGATGAAAATGATGATTATTTGGTTCTAATGTTTTTTGTAGGACTAATAGGGACATTGACATCAATATGGTTTATTCCTTTTTATTTGATATTCAANACTTTATTGACAATTTTTTCNCAAATAGATTTTTTTAATAATTCTAATTCTCTTACAATTATTTTGTCATTTCCTATTCAATTTATGATTGCTTCAATATTTAGTATCACTGTGTGCTTTCTATTTTTAAGATATTCTAACATAATTAGATTTTCAGATCTTAAATCATCGATGAACCTTTTCATGGAAGATATAAATTCATACTTTTATTCAAAAAACACAATTANTCATATTTTAATTCTCATTACCACTATTGTCATACAATTAATTAATGGATATCTCACAGGTTTCATTTTCAGTATATTTTTATTAATCCCATTCTACATATCATACTTTCTTTTATTATTTCTCTCTGTAAGTTTTATAGAATTCAATCTTATCATCGCATTACTCCCTTTTATTATTTTATTAATTGTTACACAAAATTATATAATAAAATACAAAGCACATTTTGAGGACAATTCTATTCCAATTGATCCAAAATCATTACAACCTATCACATTAAGAGAATTTAAAATTGCTACTTCTGACTCACCTCCAATAATTTGTCAAAGTTGTCGAAGTTTTATTCCCTCTGACTCTAAAATCTGTTCAGTTTGCACTGAACCAATATTAGATTAAATCTTATAATTTTTTCAATTTGTTCATTACATTAATTGCATATCTCGTCTCTTTTACATCATGTGTTCTAATGATTTTGGCACCTTTTTCAATTAACCAATTAGTAAGCACCAAAGATCCAGCCAGTCTATCATTTGGTTCTTTTCCACCATTTAACGTTTTAATTGTGCTTTTTCTTGAAATTCCTACATAAATAGGAAGTTTGAATAATTTTAATCTATCAAAATTTTTTAGTAAATCTAAATCACACTCTTCAGATCTTCCTTGCCACCCCCCAAATCCTGGATCTATCGCAATTCTATTTTTTTGTATNNCAAATTTTTCGGCCATTANTAATGATGATTTAAGGCTCTCAATTGTTTTTTCCATGCCGCATATATCACCCGGTAGTTCATTAGTTGCCATTATTGCTACATCACAATCATATTCTAATAATAATTCTAAAATCTTAGGATCTGTTTTGAATCCTGAGATATCATTCACCATGTCCATACCAAGTTCAAGGCCATATTTGGCACATTCAGAATATTGAGTATCAAGTGATACTAAAATTTCATTTTTCTCAGTCAATTTAATTAGTTCAGGTAAAATTTTCTTCAATCTTTTTAATTCTGTATTTTTATCAATCAATTGTCCTCCATAAATTGATACTGGTTTAGTAGACATTGCTCCTACATCAATATAATCTACGTCATATTCTTTAAATTCCGCTATTTTTTTNGATAGCTCTTTTTTATCATTTATAANTGATTTTTCATAATAACTATCAGGTGAAATATTTATTACTCCACTCAAAATAATTTTATCATCTTNAAAATCTGCTAATTTTTTATTCATCTACTTTGCCCCCCATTAACGGTGCAAAATATAAACACTCATTTTCTGGCATCATCGTCTCTTCCATTGCTTCCTTATTATATCTCGTTATTTTATAATTAAAACCACTTATGATTGCAAAAGGCATTTGTTCATCCGCCTCTCCCATTACTAAATTCCCCATAGTAGCTAAGTTATCTGCAATTGCCTTGGTTGTAATTATTAATTCTTTCCCATAAAGATCTTGATTTCCTCTCTCATCGANAATTGGANTAATCCCTGATAATCCCAAGCATACTCCTGATGTTCCTCTTTTNAGAGGTAAAGTTCTTGAGTCAATTATTAATACTGCAACATCAACATTGAATTTTTTATTTATTTGTTTTCTGAAAGAATCTGCAAATTTATCTGGGTTATTGGGTAATAACAAGATATATCCTTTCGGGCAATTAGATAAATCTACTCCAGCATTGGCAGATAATCCAAATTTAGATTTGGTTAACAATGCATGTTCTACACCTCCCAAAATTTCCCCATTACAAGCCTCACTTATTACTTCAACAACTTTTGGATCCATATTATATTTTTCACCCAAATTTATTGCAATTTCAGAAGGTACTACATTATTTATAATTTTGTATGCATTTTGCTCCATAGATACAATCTTTGAAGTTATTATTATAATGTCGTTATCTTTTATTTTCATTTCTTGATTTTCTAATATTGCTTCATAAAAGTGATCAAACACATTCTCTCCCCAATTAATAATATTCTTGGTTTTTAATCCACGCACACAAATTTCAACCATATTCACTACTACTAAGTTTAATTGTTGATAAATAATTTCAAAAGGGATCTCTCCTTAAGTAAATTCATACGAACTATTAATTCTATATTCCAACTTGAAAATATTTATCAATCCCCTATCATTTAGTGCTTAAGAATATGTCCACTTCAGATTTTGATTATGATGTAATTGTTGTAGGTGGTGGTCCAGCAGGCGTATCTGTAGCATATTGTCTATCCAAACTAGGTAATTCAGTAATCATTATTGATAAAAAACCAATTAGTCAAATAGGAAACAAAACATGTGGGGATGCATTAGATAAATCAAGTCCTCAATTGTTATTTGATGAGTTTGATCTACCTTTACCTTTTGGAGATGAAATATCTGCAAATTTAGATACTCTCACTGTAATGACTCCTTCTTCAAAATTAAGCATTGATGCACCAGGATACACCGTTGATAGACATATATACGGTCAAAGGTTACTTCAAAACTGTATAGATAATGGAGTTGTCGTAAAAGACCAAGCTCCAGTTAGGGACATCATTATCGAAAATGGTTTTATTAAAGGAGTAGAATATAATGATATTGCCAAAAATGAAAAAATAAAATTACGTGCAAAAATTATTGCAGATTGCTCAGGTACTTTTGGAGCCATACGTCAAAAACTTCCAGTGAATTTTTCTTTGGGTATTCATAATAGGATCCCAGATCATCATTTAGCAGCATCATATCGAGAGATAGTTGATTTAAATGAAGCGCATGAATTTGATAATGAGATAGTATTAGGATATTCNCCCTTGATTCCTCCTCCAGGATATTTATGGTTTTTTTCAAAAGGAGACAAAAAATTAAATATTGGNACAGGGTGGTTGAAATCTGAAAATTATACATTTGATAAATCTATGAAGCAGATTTTTCGAGAAGCTCTCAATGAAACTTATGAAGAAGGNNAAGATTATAATATNAAAATTCGTGGTGGAGGTCAAATNCCTATTCGACCACCTTTTGACTCATTAGTTTTCAATGGAGGTTTACTAATCGGTGACTCTGGGTGTTTGGTCGATCCAACAACAGCAGAAGGGCATGGTATTGCACTAGTTGCTGGGATGTATGCAGCAAAGGCAATTGACTCTGCAATCAAAAATAATGATTTTAGTATTAAATCATTGTGGCAGTATAATATAGATGTAATGAATCACTATGGGCGACGGAATGCAATATCATATGTGACCTTGCAATTTTTAAGAGAAGTCGAGGCAAAAGGAATGGATAAAATTATTCAAAAAAAATTATTGACTGAAATAGAATTGAAGGAAGTTCTTAATGGCGAAAATCCTTCTATGAGTCTTAAAGAATTATTATCTAAGGTAATTCGAGGTTTTCCAAATTTCAAATTATTATATCAATTATATAAGCTAACAAAAAATGTCACTATTATGGGTAACATATATGATAATTACCCTAAATCGCCCGAACAATTATCCTCATGGATCTCTCAAAGAAATATCGCATTAAATGAAAAACTATGATAATATGGATAACTTAAACTCTATTATTTTTAATAATGTTTATATTAGTCANATATTGTCTATAGATCCTTTAAGAGATAAGTCACTTGCATTTTACAATGAAGGTTGTATGCATGTTAAAAATAATAATTATATCAAAGCAGAAACTAGTTTTTTAAGTTCTATTTCAATCGATGATAATTTTGATAAAGCATGGCATAATTTAGCATTGACATATTATCAATTAGGAAAACTTGATGATGCAAAAACTGCATTAATCAAAACTAACAAATTGGACNCTAATAATTTAAATGTTTTAAATCAATTAGCAAATATCTACACTATATTAGAACAATATCAGGACGCTGTAAAAATATATAATCAACTAATCGAACTAGATCCTGAAGATCATTTATCATGGTCAAATAAAGGTGCAAATTTAATGAAATCTCAATACTTACAAGATGCACATGAATGTTTTATCAAATCACTTGAAATTAATCCAAATAATTTTGATGCTTATTATAATCTCGCATGTTTATTTGCAAAATCAAATGAGCCAGAAAAAGTTATAATAAATTTAAAAAATGCACAAAGTATTAATCCTTCATTCAAGATTAAAGATAGTTTACTGAATGATCCTGATTTACAAAGTATAAATCAACATAAAATAATAAAAGATTATATTAGTTTTTCACAGTAACTTCGATTTCTCTTCTCATTCGGTTAACATCAGCTCCTGACCACTTTCTTGTTAATTTTCCATTTTTGAATATCACAAAGGTAGGAAATGACATTACTTTCAAGGCCTTCGCAGCATTTCTATAAGTATTTCCATCTAATTTAGCAAATATAATTCTTGAATTCCCATGATTTTTAGCTAAATCCTCAAAAATTGGATCCAATAATTTACATGGTTTACACCATTCCGCCCAAACATCAATTATTAAATTTTCAGACTTATTTATTAAATCCATAAAATTATTATCAGTCATCTCTATATACGCCATAATAGCATTAAAATATAATATCTAATAAGATTAATTTCATTTTGATGCGTTTATGTAATTATTTCCTAAATGTTTGAATTACCATTCTAGTTATTATGATCATCACTATTAAAATTACAATCCCAGATCCTATGTAAAAAATAGAATTACTTTCCTGAGGTAATTCACCTTGACTAAAAAGTGTATTTTGTCCAAGAAGGTCAGTTACATAAATATTAGCTCCAAGACCAAATGCAATCTTATTCCCGTCTGGATGCCAATCAATAGAATACGTTTTGATGCTATCTTCAAATCCTAAAGAAGTTGTCTGAACCTCTAATAATCTTTCACCAATTCCCAAATTCTCATCCCAATCATAAATTAATATTGAATTATCAATTGCAAATGCTACTTTGGAATTATTTTGATCAAATTTTATATCTGTATTCAAACATGTATTCATACAATTTAATTCTAATTTGCTACCGATCTCTATTGGTACTCCAAATTCAGTTATTTGAAAACTATAAATTCCAGTTTCACCAGAGATAATCACTCTGTCTCCATTAAAGTCAATATCACTCGAAAGAATTTTTTCTTCAATATTCTTGGAGCCTAATAAATTAATATTTGTTCCAGATACCTCATATATTCTAAAATATCCGTCTTCGCCACCAATTATAATTCTATTTCCATCTTCACTGAAATTGATAGTAGTTACTCTTTTTACTTGATCGTGATCTNTTATAACATTATTAATNTNAAATAATTTATCCCCTGCTAANAGATTATAATCAAATACATTACTACCATCTCCACCTGAAACAATACGTGGTTCTGAAACATTTGATGATGATGGATCAAAACTAATTGCCTTAACAAAACCATTATGTCTATTAAATTCATAAATTGGATCCATACTATTAATTTCCCATCCAAATACTAATTGATTAGCATCTGCTGTCAAAAATCTTTCATTATCTATCCACTCTACATCTAAAACAGATCCATTTGGACCTTGAGAGGATTTCTTTGTTTCGACTAAATCTCCATCTGCTTTCCATATCTTTGCAGATTGATCTGTAGCCCCACTTAATAATAATTCCCCATTAGGACTCCATTCCAATGTATTTACGTAATTCATGTGTCCTGTCGATACTTGGGCATTAATAGAAAATGAATTCATACTCAATAAAATTAGACTTAGTGAAAAGGCCATGAATAATCTAATTAAAAATTTGGATTCCATATGATCAATAAAAATAGAACATTTAATATTTTTTGTAACTGAATCAGTTCAAATATTACTAACCAATTACAAAAATTCTTTATTCTTGTTTTAATACAGACTTACATGGGTTTAATTTTGGATGAAATTTTAAATAAAGGTGCAGAGGCAACTATTTCAAAAGGTATTTTTTTTGATTTCCCTGTAATAATTAAAACCAGAAATGAAAAAAAATATCGTAACTCAAAGATAGACTTACGCTTAAGAAAAGAAAGATCTATTCAAGAGGCAAGGATCCTGTTATATTTATCAGAACAAGATTTTAACACTCCAAAAGTTTACGATTTCGATAAATCAAATTTCACATTAATAATGGAATTCATTGATGGTAAAACCCTAAAGCATTGTTTCGAGGATATTAAATCAGAAGCAATATTCAAAGAATTAGGTATACAAATTGCAAAATTACACAATTTAAATATAATTCATGGAGATCTATCTACCTCAAATATTATTATAAAATCAAACAAAACCTACCTAATTGATTTTGGATTGTCATATTTTTCCACTAATATAGAAGATAAAGCAACTGATATTTTAGTTTTAAAACACATTCTTCAAAGTTCTCATCCCAAATATTTTGAGAACGCGTTTAATTATTTCATGATTTCCTATAATAAATACGCAGCAGATAATATAATTAATCGTATGTCATTAATCGAAAACAGAGTAAGATATAAATCACATATTTAAAATTTTGAACAAATATTGTATAACTCCGTATAATGCCAAATCAGGATTCTTCACAATGTCTAAATTTATTTTCTCCGTTATCTCTAAATGTCTCCCATCTCTAAAATAACCCTTCATAATTGATTTTTCATCAATAATATTTCTACCAATACCTCCTGTCAAATATATTTCCTGGGGTAAAAATAGTAATGCCAAATCCGCCAAGTAACTACCCACACTAAATGATATTTCCTCAATAATCGTTTTACATATATTACCATCATCATTAATATTTTTTGATTTATCAAAAATTAGTTTTCCTATCTCATTTGATATTTTTAATTTTTCAATAAATTTTTCACTCAATCCTAAATTATCAATTTCGGTCAAATAATCTCTTAAATTTTTAAAACCTATTGATGAGATTACCATTTCATAACTTACATGAATTTCTTTTTTGTTGATATAATTAAATAAATCTTTATGAAAATTAGAATATGGAGTAAAACCAATATGGCCACCTTCTGATGCATTAATTTCAAGATTTTTTGTATAATGAGCTAAACCAACACCCGT
>PBWW01000039.1 GCA_002728275.1 Candidatus Heimdallarchaeota archaeon | reverse complement strand
AAATTTGGCAGTTGATTTCCAATTTATGCGGTTCATAGGATCGGTATTTTGATATTCTCGGACACCTGTAAAATCAATTCCGTCACCTACTAATTTTGAACTGAAGAAACCTCCTATAGAGGTTAAAGAATGTGGGGATAAATTGTATCCAGATATTTTATCTGGAAATGGAACAATTACTATCTCTGTTTCTAATTTTATTATAGATCTTCTTTCCTTACTTAGTATTGCATTTAGCTCTCTGGTATCAATAGGGCCTATTGTATATTTCCCTCTGCGTTGAAAATATATTTTATAGGTAATATTTGTTGTTTCACCTGGATTTAAATACAAGAGATGTAAGTTTGATCCATCAATTATTATGGCCTCATCTGGTAGTTTATCGATGATTTCTCCATGAAATATGTATTCACTATTGTTGGTAATTGTTAATGTAGTCAATATCTGATCTCCTTCTTTAAAATTAGTATTTTCGAGAGATCTATTTGCGGTAAGTAAGGATTGATTTTTTGTTTCTTTTGTTGAGTAAATTATAAAAATAAAATAAGTGATGTAGATAATTAACCAGTAATAATTTTGAGTTAGAACCATTATGATTGTAACTAATATCATGATAAAATCATAATTTTTTACATTATCATTATAATCCATTTGCATCACAAATCTCAATCATTCGATTCTTGGAGCAGTTATTTTTTCCAGAATTTCATCTAATACACTTTCTGAAGTTATACCGGTTATTAGATCACCTGATCTTAAAATAATTCTATGAGCCATAACAGGAATAAATACATCTTGAACATCTTGAGGATTGACAAAATTTCGTCCATTGATATATGCCCATGATTTGGAGGCAGATAAAAGACCCAATGAACCTCTCGGACTTGAACCTACAGAAATTTTAGGATTATTTCTTGTTTCTGATACTAATTTTACGATATACTCAATTATAGGTTGAGAAATTGTAACATTTTCTACTTCATTTTGTAAATTTGCTAATTCATTTGCAGATAGAATTTGTTTAAGATTGAAATCTTCTTTTTTACGTGCAATTCTATTTTGTAAAATAATTATTTCATCATCATAGGATGGATATCCGACTGTTGTTTTCATTAAAAATCTATCCAATTGGGCTTCAGGCAATGGGAATGTACCTTCGAATTCAAGTGGATTTTCTGTGGCCATAACAATAAAAGGTGGACCTAATTGATAGGTATGACCATCTATAGTCAATGTTTTTTCTTGCATGGCCTCTAATAATGCAGATTGAGTTTTTGGAGATGCTCGATTTATTTCATCAGCCAATAATAGTGAACAATGAATTGGACCTTTTTTGAATTCAAATTCATTATTCTTTATGTTAAAAATAGAAACTCCTGTGATATCTGCAGGCAATAAGTCAGGAGTGAATGAAATACGGTTATAACTTAAACCTAATACCATAGAAAATGATCTTGCCATCATAGTTTTTGCTAATCCTGGAACATCATGAAATAAAATATGGCCATTGGCTAGTAGTGATGCCAATACTCGTTTCAATATTAATTGTTTTCCTACTATAACTTTGGAAATTTCATCTAATATAGCATTTATTCGATCATCTGTCATTTAATTTTACACCTCTATACTTGAATGTGATTGACTTTGTTTATTAAGTAATTCATTCTCAAACCTTGAAATGATGTTTTTCAAATTATTCATATAATTTTGATTTATTTTTGGAGATTTTGCAAATTTGGAGAAAAATGATTTTTTGGTGGGTAATTGATGGTTAGACCATTCTTTTGGATTTACTAAAAAATCGATAAGGATGGGGTCATCAAAATAGCTTGCCATTATATTTCTGTTAGATCTATATTTGACAAAATATGCAGTAGGCTTATTAAAAAATATTGAGGCATTATTACTCATTTCATCTCTTATTATGGTAGCTAAGTCTTCATTGGAACTACTGATCAACTTACCATATATCTGTAATAGAGTAATAATATTTCCTTTTAATTTTATTTTTGAAACATTAGTTTTGTAATTCCATTCAAAAATCGAATAACGAGGAACTATACGGGTTGATGCAATCCTTAGAAGAGAGTAAATTGACAGGATCCATAATATTTGAATTACCGTATTTGTTAGTACTATATGTGAACTCATTTGTCATACTCCTTTTCGGTTATTGTTTTATTGTAGGTATTTTCTGTTGAGTTTTTAATTTGTTCATATAAATCTTTACTTTCATTTACTTTTTGCTCAGACATTTTTATTTTACCGAATCTAGCCTCTTCATAAAGAGAGGTTAAAATATCAAAATAACTTGAAAGGGGAGGGCCAGGTTTTTCTTGAACATTATTTGAAAATCTTGTAGGAGAATACCATGTTGGAGCTTGACCTTTATATTTCTCTATCAATATTGATGATAAAATATAATATTCAATTATGGAATTATTTGTATGATATGTTGATTTAGTATAATCTTTAATTTTACCTACATCAAAATCAGGCATTTCATTATTGCGCTTGATATACCATTGGTAAATCATTATTATTATAAAAATAAAACTTAGGATAGATATTGAATTAATAATATTTTGCCAATAGGTGTTTGTCTGAGATAGATTTTCGGTTTGATTTATAGTATTATTAATATTACTTTGATTAGAATTCATATCTGTAGTGAGGGAACGATCTATTTCATCATCTGAGTTAATGGGAGGTAGGACTGTAATATCTATAGGGTCATCATCTACTAAAGGAGGTAGAAGATTGGCGTAATATAAAACAATACCAATTATTAAAATTATTGAGGATGGTATCAATATAATTTCAAATTTATTTAGTTTAAATCCCATTTCTAAAAGTACTGCAATGGTAAATAAATATAAAAATACTAAAATTGATAAGATGATATATACGGAATTACGATCGTTATTAGAAAAAAAACTGTTATTTACTATGGATCCAAAACCCAAGTTCAAAAGCAAAATCATGAGGGATAATGATATTATTTCATTTTTTGTGAACCCAAAAATTACAGTATTTTTCATGGATAATTACCATTAGCTTGGAACAGTTATAAAATTACCTCTTTTATCTATAATTTTTAATTTTTTGAGCGATCTATAATATAAAATTCGTTTTATTCAATGACCCCAAGTAAATTATTAAATGAATGATAGAGAGTCAAGATTATGGTCAAAAAATATATTTTCCATATAGGACTTGATGGAACAGATAGTGAGTTTGGAGGATGTACTACATGGACCATGACAAATATAATTGATAAGTTAGTTAGCGTCGATAAACACTTGAAATTATTAAGAGAGCCTTATCTTGTTAGATTAAATCCAAACATACCTGAAAAAACAAGGGGTAATGCTGCAACTTCAATTTCTATCGAAACGAGTTTNAAGATTAATGAATTAGGGAGGCATATTGTTGAACAAATCAAATTAGATCAATCTAAATACGATTTAACNGANGGTAAGGACCCTGCAGTTGTAATCTTTGATAAAATACCTAATAATGAATTATATCAAAATAGTTTAATGGAATATATTGATTTTAATTTATTAGATGAAGTTGAGCCAATTTTTTCTTGGCCCAAATTAAATCAATCATATATTGGAGCGGCAGCAGCAATTTTAGCAGATATGAAATTTGATTTTACTTATGAATTATTAGTATATAGAACTGAAAAAAATTGGAATAGAAAGAGAGACCTAATTTTAAAAAATGTGCCCATGTTAGAAAAAAAAATTGATAGTGTTTTTTCAAGTTATGATTATGAATTAAAAAGAGTCTTGATGGCACCTTCTGGACCAGACCCTGTTTTATTAGGAATTAGAGGTAATAATAAAGATGATCTTATTGAATTTTATGAGAAAATTAAGATTCTTGAAGATATAGAAAAAATAAGTATTTTTAAAACAAATCAAGCTACAGATATTCATCTTATGAAAGTAATTGGTGAAAATCGTAATTTTAAAAATTACGATATATTTTCAGGCTTAATTCAATTAATTTCTAAACCAGAAATTATAAGAGGAGGGCATGTCAGATCATATGGGATATATCAAGATGAGATTTTTGAAATTATGTGTTTTGAACCTACCAAAAAACTGCGATTACATTTTAACAAACTTATTATATCAGATTTGATTTATGTTACTGGATCAATTGATTTAAACCAAGCTAAAATAATGAAAGTTATAAAACTAGAATCAATTTTGATAGTAAATCTTGAAGAAGATATGTCAATTAGACCCCCATTATGTGATTGTGGAAAAAGAATGAAAAATAAGGGATTATATGCGGAATATAAATGTAGAAAATGTGATTTATCAAAAGTGATACCTGAAATTAGTTATAAAAAAAGACAATTCTATCAAGGACAAATACTATTACCTACTCTATATGCTCAAAGACATTTAGTAAGACCATATGAAAGAATGCATATTCAAAACTCAGACTTACTAAATTGATATAGTATTAATAATTCACTTTGATGGAACAGTGCTATATTGCCATAATAATATTAATATTAATTTTATAGAGTGAGTAAGGTTTATTGATTCAAAATTACCATAAACAAAGGAAATAGATAGTGAGTAAATGATGCGAAATAAAACCACCCCCAGTACAATTTCTTGGCCTAAATATGAAAAATAGTTTGAAATGGCAGATGATTTAAATTTTGAATTTCCTTGAATTAAATTAAATTGAAATCCTAAGAAAATAGAAATGATCAATAGGAATATATCAGTCCATATTTCATTTGGGTAATTAAAATAATCCATTGTAAAATAATTAACTTTGAATGTGTCACCATCAATGTAAATGTCAATTGGATGGGAGGATATTACAAAGGCGATAATTGGTATGTAAAAAGGGATTGTTTTTTGATTTGAAAAATCTGGAAAGTAAGTTAGTATTATCTTGAGAGTGATTAAAATAAATAATGCATTGAATATAGGGAGAACTAATGAGTCGAAGAAACGGTTAAAGAATGAAAAAAAATTAGGGGAAACTGAATTTAGAATAGATATAGTGATACTTGAGATAAAGTATGTAATATGAAATAAAAGAAAAAATTTCAAATATGGAACTATATGATCATCTAATTTGGTAGGTTTATCTTGTTCCATTGTTAATTAAGTTAATATTAAATGTTTATTATATTGTTGATAAGACGAATTAATATTTGAGGGGGACCATTAAATAAAATGAGGTACTAATTTTATCCTTTGAACAATTTAACACTTGACATACCACCATCTATACCTATTATTTGACCAGTCATGAATTTTGAGCTATCTGATAATAAATAGATTACTAATTCGGATATATCTTTTGGATCACCAATATTAGAGAGCGGATGTCTTGATGATGCCTGTTTAATTGCTAATTCATTTGATAGAATAGTAGAAGTCAATGGAGTATTTGTTGTAGATGGGGCGATTGCATTTACTCTGACTTTAGGAGATAATTCTGCAGCCAAAGTTTTTGTTAAGGCTTCGATTGCTCCTTTGGAGATTGCAATTGATGTATGAAATGGCATACCTATTTTTGCTACAACTGATGAGAATAGGACAATAGAACTACCGGATTTTCTAATTTGTTTGTAATATTGCTGAATGATTTTAATTATCCCAATTACATTTGTTGAAAAATCATTTTGAATATCATCTGTTGAAACATTTCGGATTGGTTTTAAATTTAAACTTCCAGGTGTATAAACAACACCGTCTATTTGTTCAATTTCGGGATAAGTGTTATTTTCGGAAGTTACATCTATTTCATGAAAAACCACATTTGGCAATGCATCTAAATTTCGATTATTTCTTGAGAAAACGTATATGTGATGTCCCATTTTTGATAATTTTTTAGTGACTTCAAGTCCAATTCCGCTTGTACCTCCAATTATAAGATATGTTTTCATAATATTCCAATTTTATAATATATATTAAGAATTCATTTTGAGGAAAAAAAAATATGCGATGAAGAGTTAGATTAGATTTAATTCAATATAATCATTATCTGAAATATCGAAATCTAATTCCCCTATTTTTTTCATTAAATTAGGATACGGAAGATTAGTGATGTTTTTCATTAACTCGGAAGGCGTATTAGTATCATATAAAGGACAATTTGTATCTACATAGTATTTTAATTTCTGTTTATTTTCAATCCACATTAAAGGAAACGTTCGGCAAATAGTTGGTCGATTTTCATAAATTTCGCAAAGTTGATTTTTGTCCAAAAACATGCATGGATCATCTCCTGATTTGTATGTATAGAGATTTGGGTCATCCTCATCTATCTGAAAGCTATGGCCGGAGGGAATTTGATTATTATTTTTTATTTTGATAAATTCTTTTGCTTCTTTTTTGTGGATGGTTATATGGACGGAGGTGCAACACCCACCATCATCTAAAATACATTTTTTACAAGTATTCAACAACATGACTATTCTTAATACTAATTTAAAATTATTTTAATTAAATTAAAAAATAAAAAAAATTACAAGAGATTTAGATCATATTTTGAAAATTTAAGAATTTATCAATATCTTCTTTGTTTAGATATTTTCCTTGTTCCAAAACCTCTCTTATGGTTTGATTATTTTTATATGCTATTTTGGCAATTTCTGCAGCTTTATCATATCCTAAATGAGGAGTTAAAGCAGTTGCCAACATAAGTGATTGTTCCAATAGATTACTGATCCTTTCTTTATTTACTTGTAAACCCTGAATTGCATTTTTATTGAATGAAATCATACCTTTACTTAAAATTTCAATTGATTCAAGAATATTTGAGATAATAACTGGTTTCATGAGATTTAATTCTAAATAAGACCATTGAGCACCAGTGGATACTGCAGTGTCATTACCGATTACTTGAGCTGCTACTTGGATTAACATTTCATTTTGCGTTGGATTAATTTTACCGGGCATAATTGAACTTCCAGGTTCATTTGATGGTAAGATTAATTCTCCCAATCCTGCTCTAGGTCCTGATGCTAACCATCTAATATCATTTGATATTTTCATTAAAGTAATTGCAAGTGTCCTTAATGAGCCAGATAGCATAACGAAAAGATCTTTTGATGCTATAAGGGAAAATTTATTTCCTGTATGATCAAAGTCTACACCTATCCTTTTGGATAATATTTCACATACTTTTAATGATAATTTTGGATGAGCATTAATACCCGTTCCTACTGCGGTTCCTCCTATGGCTAATTTTTTTAGAAAATCCTTGGTTTGAGAAATGTTTAATTTAGCATCTAATAATTGTGCAATATAACCTGAGAATTCTTGTCCTATTGTTAGTGGAACTGCATCTTGTAGGTGAGTCCTTCCTATTTTAATGATTTCAGAAAATTCATTTTGTTTTTCAGTTAATCCATTTATTAATTGATCTATAGATGGGATTAATGATTTGATAATTGACTGGATAGATGCAATATGCATAGAAGTAGGAATTGTATCATTAGATGATTGACCCAAATTAACATGATCATTTGGATGGACAGGGGATTTTGAACCAAGGGTACCTCCTAAATTTTTTATGGCGATGTTACTTAGAACTTCATTCACATTCATGTTTGTTTGAGTCCCACTACCGGTTTGGAAAATATCCAATGGAAACATATCTAAATATAAATTACGTTCTAAAATATCCTCAGAGGCTTTAATTATTGCGTCTGCGATTTGTTCATCCAACATACCTAATTCTTTATTAGCAATTGCACAAGCTCTTTTTAATTCTACATGGGATTTTATAAATTGAATTGGAAATTTCCGTTGAGAAATATCAAAATTTTGTATTGAACGTTGTGTTTGGGCACCCCACATGACATTATTATTAACTTTTACATCACCNATGGAGTCTTTTTCAATTCTATAATCGACCATATTTTATCATTCTCTATAAAAAATATAAATTCATGTGCATAGACAAGGAAAAATGATGTTAATTATGAAAAATACGTATATAATTTTAGTATATTATTTTATTTTGGAATTTTATAAAAAATATATTAAAGAAGTATTTGTATAAAATTTAATATGTTAAGACCTTTTATTACAGTTGAGGGAATTGCAGAAAAATTACTCGAATATTATAAATCAATTTTTTCGGATTATAAACTTATTTTGTTGACAAAACATAAAGAACCTCATCATAATCTTGTAATGTTAGCGATATTTAGTATAAAAAATCAAGAATTCATGATAAGTGATTCTTTTATCTCTCACGAATGGAAAATAAACCCAGGTATTTCTTTTTTTATTGATACCAATGATAAAAATGAACTAAGCAAACTCTCCAACAAATTATCAAAGGGAGGAAAAATCCATATGCCAATTGATAATTATGGTTTTTCAACTTTATTTACATGGGTGGAAGACAAATTTGGAGTGAATTGGCAACTTAATTTAAAATAACTATTAAAAGAAGCCCCTGGCGGGAATTGAACCCGCGACCTACACATTACCAATGTGTCGCTCTACGCCTGAGCTACAGAGGCAAAATTAGACATTGAATGCCTATAATGAGAGAATTAAGAAGTAAATATAAGTTTAAAGTTAAGTTATGTTTAGATTTACGCATATATGATATACAAATATGACATGTAAATTGATGTGTAATCAAATATTTTTGGAATTAATTTAACTGAAGTGAAATAAGTTCAAAAATGAGAATTGAAATTTTAATTATGGACAATGATGTTGTTGAACTAACTCAAAAATTAGTAAAAACACCTTCGATTAAAGGAAATACCGTAGATGTTGCAAATATTATATTTGATTATTTAGAAGAATTTGGTTTAAATCCTCAAATTGATAATTATAAAGAGGGAGAAGCTAATGTATATGTTAGCTTAGGACCTAGCAATACCGATCAATTCATAATATCTGGGCATATTGATACGGTACCTATTGGTCAAATTGATGATTGGACACATGAACCATATTCAGGTAAAATAATAAATGGAGAATTATGGGGGAGAGGATCAGTTGACATGAAAGGGGGGACTGCTAGTTTAGCATGTGTCATGATTGAATTATTAAAAAATGAGTCTGATTTGAAACAAGAAATATTTTTGGCATTGACCGCAGAGGAAGAAACAGGGTTGTTAGGAGCAAAAAATTATATTGACAAAAAGTTAATAAAAAATGCAAGTAATATATTGATTGCAGAGCCTACAAATTTAGAGCCAAAAACAAGAGAGAAAGGAATAGTTTGGTTCGATATTCATTCTAATGGACGACAAGCTCATGCATCGAGACCTGATTTAGGGGTAAATGCGATTGAAGAACTAGCAAGATTAATACCTAAACTTCATAATGTTATTCCAGATTGGGAAGATGATTTACTTGGTAAAACGACTTTAAACACTGGAACTATAATGGGAGGAACTGCTGCCAATGTAATTCCACAATATGCTCGTGCTAGATTCGATAGTAGGGTAACACCGGGAATAACTAATGATGAGGTCATATCAAGATACAAAAAAGTTGTAGAAGAATTTGATGGTGAAATTGAATTTGATTTTGACTTGATAGAAAGTGCTAGCTCAATTTTATCTAAAACGACTAATTTTGCAGAATTATTGATGGAAAATACTAAAAAATATGTATCGAGAGAAATTGAAATTGGGGGAGCATATTATGCGACGGATGGAGCAGTTTTTATGGAATATTTAAAAGATCAACCTGAATTTGTGATCTTTGGTCCTGGATCTACAGAATTATTACATCAAACTGATGAAAGAATGGAAGTGAGTCAATTGGAGTTGTCAAAAAAGATAATTTATGAAAGTTTAATTAAGACAGCTTGCAATTGAATTTATTTTTGAATTAATGAAACTGATACATGATTTTTTGTGAAATCTGATTTTGTGAGAATTTTAATAAAAAGTTTTTGAATTTCAAGAGAAGTAAATTCGTATTTAGATGAAACACCTTTTAGATAATATAATTGGTTATTGAGGATTTTTGGTTGAGTTATATTATCATTATTATACAAAAGTTCGAAAAGAAATGATATAGATCCCTCTGATAAATTTACGTTGAGGATTATTATTTGATTTGATAAATCCAATTTATTGATTGGAATTGAGTCAATTTTAGAAATATATTTTGAAATGTTGTATTTATTAAATAAATTTTCAAAATATGTTGCTAATTGATAACTCATGTCAGTTGAATTAAAAATTAATTCGGTATTGTCTTCTAATGTTATGTAAATTGGAGAGACTTCAAATATAGAACTGCTTACCGTAAATTTATCAAATAATCCTAATGAAGTAAGTAAAATTGAATTTTTGAGATTAGTAATAATAATCCGAAATTCCTCATCAATGTACTTTTGAGATTTATTTTGTGGGTCAGTTAGTTTGTTTAATTCTTCCATTGCTTTATCAAAATTATTATTTTTTGAAAGTGCATCTGCAACAATATAACCCCATTGTGGAATTATATCAATTGGTGATTTATCAATAAATATTTGATATAATTCATTATAATCAATATTAAGAAATGCAGAAGTTCTGATGAATATATCGAGAAATCTAGCGGGACGAAGTAATAGAATATTATGTATTGGAGTGAATGAGGACCATTGTTTGACTCTTTGGTAATAATTTTCAATAAGATATATGCGGCTGGATTGATCATTATTTAATAATAAATCACCATACCAAAAAAGGCCATTAAATATTCGTACATAATCTCTAAAATATTGAAAGAAGTATAAAGGATTGTTTTTATTAGAAAATTCACCCAAAATAAAAATTAAATTATCAATTTCCATTAAATGACCGAGAGTATCTTGACTGATTATGGTAGGATTTGGTGAATTTTGAATTATTGATGTTTCTAATATAATCATTAAAATGGAAAATATATAATCTACTCTGGGATATTCGTTAATATGTGAGACATTGGTATTAGAGTTTTGTTCATTATTCTTATGATTAATTATGTCAAATATGGCTTTCTCCATATTTTGAAACATCTGTAAAGTTTGTTCATGAACAGAAGAAATGATTTCTTTTGATAATGTGAAGTTTCCACCAGAAGAATGAGCTAATGCAATATAAGAGAGTAATTCTAACTTACGTAGTTGATCTAATGATGAAGCCTGTTTTGCATTATTGAATATTTCTAATAATATGGGGATCGATTTTAAAGCATAGCCTTCCCTAATATAAAGAATAGAGATTTGTAATTTTATATTATAATCTACCCAATAATTATGATTGGATGAGTTAATATTATGGGATAGTCCTAATAATATAGCAGCTTCATTAAGATTATATTCCTCTGATAAAAAGTGCATTTTTTCTTTAGCTAAGCTAATTAGAGTCAAACATTTATCTTCATCATTTAATTCAGAAAGTCCTAATAAATCTAGAAACTCTAAGATCATTCGATTATCATTGAAAAAATGGATATTTCTATCAATTATATCTGTTACTAATTTTTTTGTGGAGATCGCTACATCGGTAAATTTTGGAGGTTTTGATGGAGAGGGGGAAAAATTACATTTCTCACAAGAATTTCTGTCATTAGATAATTGTAAATTACACTCTGGACAATAAGCGATTTCACGCCCTAAGTAAATTTGATTAGAGTATAATGAAGTTGGAATATAACATGTTTCACAATAATATGAATAATTTGCAGAGGTAGGTTGTCTGCAAGCAAGACAAGATAATTTCAATAATTATTGAATAATATTGTTAGATATTATTTTTATGATATATGGGAGCAATAAAGATTATTTTTGGATTTTACTGTGATCCTTCTGATAAATTTGTATACGTTTTTGAAAGTTTATAAAACGAATTTTCTTTCATTATTAGAAATACTCAAATCTTATACTTAATAATTTATCATATGGAAAATATTCAATGGAGGTCTGATTGGAGTAATTCACCACAGTTATTTTCAATTTTAGTTGGAATTGCTGTTTTTAACATAGTAACTGCATTATTTCAAAATTTTATTGTTTCAATAATCTTTATGATATTGGTGATAGTTGTGTTACCATTTTTAATTAATAAAATACTCCCCAAATGTATATATTGCTTTGGAAGAACTTCGGTTGGGGCTGAATTTTGTGCCCATTGTGGACGTATACAACCAAATTTCAATTAGATAAATTTGAATTTTAAACATCATCTGTCGACATGAATATGATTGGTTGATCATTGGAAATATCACGATTAAGACTTTGGCAATATTCCTCAAATATATCGATATCTTCGACATAATCTAAATCTACACAAGTTTCAGGGAAATCAGTAATGTATATTGAACCACGAACTCCTAACTTTTTGAAACGGCGAAGAATATCTTCTATTGATAATATTTTAAGGATAATTTTAATAAAGATACCTATTCCTATAACTTTGGCTCCCATTACAAAATTCTTTCTGTTTTTCATTAATGCCTCAGTTATTTTTAGTCTTTTAGGAGTTAGAATTGAGGGATGATAAATGTAGAAATCACCTCCTGCGAAATGACCATTTTTGAATTTTTGAATTTTCTTTGTTGCTTTTGGATAGTGATGTCGAATGGTTTCTTCTCGGACCCAATTTTGGTAAATTTCAAAATTTTTTGACCAATCGATACTTTCAAACACTTTATTTATTATTTGTGTACTTATGAGGGGTAAATCCGATGGAATGTTACACATATAATCTGGCGGATTTTCAAAAGAGTTTACAAAATTTATACCATTTATAGTACTTTCAAATGCAGTTTTACCTGATTGGATATAATGACAATTTTTTGAAGGAGAATAAGGTTCAATATCTTTAGGTTGAATACCTGAAATCACTATATCTGAGATATATGGGCATCCATCTATCGCTTCTAAGACATATTGTATCATGGGTTTATTATTTAATTTGATCAAAGATTTATTTGTCTGACCAGTTTTATTAACTAACGAAATGTAGTGATTTTGAGTTGGATCTGCATCTCCTGATTGAACATACGCAACTATGCGGGGGATATCCATATATCAAATAAAAAAATTATTATTATTTAATGTAATTAACTTAATTTCTTAAATTGAGAATTAATTTGCTACTTGAAAGAATGTTTTAAACTTATTCGACAATGTTTGTATGTGTTTGTTTCCTTAATAAACTTTAAAGTCTTCAATTTTTATAATATTTTATGATTGCTCCGGATGTATTACAAGTTTTATTAATTTTAGGAATGTTTGGATCTTTAATATTTGCGTTGGTCTTTCATTTTTTTGATCTTGAAGAAGCAGATGAATAATAGAAATTTTAGTAGATATTAAAGAGGGTTATTAATGCCTAAATGTCCTTTTTGTGGTAAAAATGAAATTAATGGCTTACAATTGGAAAACCATATTTCATTAAAACACTCAGAAAAATTATTGGAAATACAAACAAATTTACAAAGAAATATGAAAGGAGATGAAAAATTAAAAGTAAAAGTACAGATAGTGGTTGATGGAAATAATGTAGCATATTTTGGAGGAATTCCAAAGTTGAGAAATTTGAAAATTATGCGAAGTTATTTAGTGAAAAANAATTTTAATCCTATAATCTTCATTAGTTCTGCATTAAAATATCAAATCGATCATCCGACGGAATTATTAAGATTTATTAATATTCACAATATTATTGAGGTTGAGGGGGGGATTGATGATGATAAACATTTAATTGAAGAAGCCTTTAGGAAAAAAATTAAAATTATTAGTAATGATAAATTTAATGAGTATTTGAACGATTATAACGGTAAAAGTTGGGAGTTGAAAAAAAATATTTTAGGATTCACAATATTAGATGGAAAAATAATTTTAATTGAGAAATAATGCGNCCGCCGGGATTCGAACCCGGGACCGAGCCGATCAACGGCATATGTATTATTAAACACCTGCAATGGCAGGGCCCAATTATACCACTTAACTACAGTCGCAATATAATGTATTGAAAAATTTAAGTAGTGATATACTATAATTTTTCATAATTTTTTTATTTCAATCATATTAATATGAGTCGATAGATACTTGTACCGAAATATTAGATGCTGTGAAAAAGCGGATTAATAAAAAAGTAANATATCCTATAACAATTATATAAATTATATAAATTATGTAAACATAAAACAAAATTTATTATAATTAATTGAAATTGANAATTGGATGAATGATTACTCGTTATTTGAATTTGGAAATAATATGCTTACAAAGGATAATTACACCATAAAAGTAAATGGTAGTTTAACTGTTAAAGAGAATGAAAATGAAAGCGAATTAATTTCTGAGATTGAAAATATTTTAAAAGNGTTTGTCTCTGAAAGTTTACTGGAGGAAGTTTTGTTAATTGTAGAGAAAAAAGACTATATTAATGACTTACCGGGAATGGAGAAAGTATCAGCATCATTTGATAATTTTGAAATTAGTACGATAGACGCAAAAGANAAAAACAACCAAAAAATTGAATATGATATAAATCCNGAATTAGAAACACAAAAGCAAAATAAAGGAATATTTGGATGGTTAAAAAAATTGTTTAATAATTAATTGGTCTATAGAGTGATTGTAATGGAACAAAGATATGAATTTGATATAGAAAGAACCACCCCCATGAATATACTTGGACACATTATGACAGGATCTATTTCGGGTATAGTAATTGTTTCCGTGTTGTTATTGATAGGAATCTTATTTTTATCTAACCAAGATTTTAGTCCCATTTCAATAATATATTTTTCGATATTTATCCTACCTATGGGATTTGTGATATACAATCGATTAGTTAAGAGGGGTAAAAAATTAATGGGGAATATTTGTTTTGTAGTCATTTCACTTGAAAATAATATTACAAAATTAAAATTTAAATCAGTATTTCCAAATACGATGAATCCTGATTGGCAAATCCTTTCAATAAATGATAAGAATAGAGATATTGAAATAAAAGGCGATGATTTAGGTGGATACTATATTAAGTTGAATAACAATGATGATGATAATGAAGATATACGATTAGGGTTATGGATAGATTTGATAGATGCAGAGGAAAATGCTAAAAAATTACAGAAGGATTTAGGTGGAAATTTGCAAAAAAATGTAAATTGATGGTTTAATTAGTAATTTAATATAATTTTTGCAGTAATAAGTAAAGTTGAATAATTCTTTTTAAGATATCAAAATTGGTAGGATAACATATAATGAAAATTCAAGGAGACTTACATTCCCATTCTGCTTTTGCAGGNGGGGCAAGAGGAGGAGGTAAGTCAAAAATCGAGCGAGAAAAAAAAATTATAAAACGATTTCATGATATTTCTTTATTTTCGCCATTAAAGGGAGTAGAGTTATTGGGGACTGGAGATATACAATTTGAATGGTGGAATACTTTTGTTAAGAAAAATTTTATTGAAGATAAAGGATTTTTTGAATATAATTTAGAAAAAAACATACCTAAGTCTGAGATTGTACCAAATAGCCATGAGTATAATTTACCTAAGTTTGTCTTACAGTCTGAATTTATTTTTACATCTTCTGTTAAAAATACGAAATATAGAAAAAAAAATCACCTTTTAATTTTATTTCCTAATTTTAATTCTATAGATGATCTAATTACAATATTTGATAGTTGGGGGGTAAAACATAAAAATATGGCTAGACCATTTATAAAATGTGAGGGAAGTGAAGATGTTGCCAATAAACTTTTTCAAATTAAGGANATTNATTCTTATATTGAAATTATACCNGCTCATATAATGACACCTGAAGGAATATATGGAGGAAGAGAGCGAATTAACTTTATGTCAGATTTTTTTGGAGATTATACTAAAGAGATAAATGCAGTTGAAACAGGATTATCCGCAGATCCCGATATTTTAGGATTAATCCCGGAATTAGATGATATTGCATTGATTAGCAATGCAGATGCACATTCTTCAAATCTAAATAGAATTGGTCGTGAATTTACCACNTATAATTTGAANAATTTCGACTACCAATCTTTAATNAATAGTATAAGAAAGAATAAGATTATACAAACAACCGAGTTTAATCCTGCAGAGGGAAAATATTTTCTTACTGGCCATAGAGAGTCTAGAGGAAGACCTAATTTACATAATAAAGGTCAATATTGTATTTTTTCACCTAAACATGTCCCAAAAAATGACCTATGTCCCCAGTGTGGTAAAAAATTGACTATAGGAGTATTACAAAGGGCACATGAAATCTCNAATGTTCAAGGTAAAAATAGAGAATTAGGNGAGGGGCCTCGTAGAAAATTTTTAACAATGATTCCTTTAGTAGAAATTATTGGTAAATCATTGAAAATTAAATCATTAACTTCTAAAAGAGTATTACTCGAATATAGAAATATTTTAGAAATAATTAAAAATGAAGTAAATTTATGGACAGATATCCAATCATTAGAATTAATTGAAAATTCAAAGATTGATTCTGANATAGTTAAAAACATAAGAAATGTTATAGATGGAAATTTTAAATTTGATCCTCCTGGTTATGATGGTGTTTATGGAAATTTAAAATTTGGTGATAAATTGGATGTTTCNGAGATAAATTTGATTAGTAATTAGTGTATTTGAAAACCTCTTCTAAATATGTGGTTTAATACATATATAGCCATTTTGGGATTATTATTTAATCGTCTTTTGAGATAAGGCAATGCATAATCCCATTTGGTTGCAAAAGGGACATATAGTCTATTTTTGATATTTTTAGAAATTATTTTATCTTGAGTCGATTTCATTGGGACACCTAAAAGTTGTTGAAATTCAATTTGGTTGTTTTTCCAGCCTAATTGATCATAATCATCTAATAGTTTATTTATGTAGATTTTATCTTGAGTAGCGACCTCTACATAATGACCATCATTAATTAGTTGATGAGTATAATTAATTAATTTATCTTTCATAGTTTTTTTATTAACATATGCGATATCGCTTGCTTCCTTGTATATTCCTATACAGATACGAATTCTACAATTATAGGAAGATAAATTTTCAATATCAGTATGAGTTCTAAATAACCTACTTTGAAGAACAGTACCTAAATTAGGAAAATCCTCTAATAAATCAGTATATAATTTTAATGTAGTATCTGTAAGTGTATGATCTTCCATGTCTATGGTTACCGGGATTTTTTGCTTTTTTGCATCTTCAAGTATGGCAGTTATTGAGTCTTTACAAAAATTAAATGAGTTATGAATACCTAATGAGGTAGGTTTAAGACTAATTGAAATATGTTTATTATCTTTGAGTTTTTCTAAAAGTTGCTTATATGTTTCTATATTATATCTAACCATATCATCATCATAAACAGCTTCTCCCAGGAGATCTAAAGAACTGTATAGTTTATATTTTTCCCATAAATTATTGGATGTTTTCAAACCATCTTCTATTGATGCACCCGATACATAGGGATTGGCNAAAAATTTCACTAAAGCGCCCGGCATTAAGTCTATAATTTTGCTCTTCATTTGAAAATCCGTTTTATCCTATATTAATAATAAAAATAAGTGATTTATATAAATGATTGATGAAGATAAAAATAATGTTTTATTTTAATATTTTTTNAATTATATATTTAATTAACAACAGCCAGCTCCACCGGTACATGAGCCACATCCGGCTCCGCCAGAGGATGCCAATAAATCTGCATTAGGACTTGATATTTGAAAGCCAGATTTTCCTCCCTCTTGATCTTCTACATAATCAACTGTAGCACCTTCAAGGTAGGGATAAGATATTCGATCGATTGCGACATCGATATTATCAATGGTACAAGTGTGGTCATCATCTGATTTTCGAGAGTCTAAAGCCATACCAAAAGAGATACCCCCAGAGGCACCTTGTACGTATAACCTTAGAAAAAGATCATCACGATCTTGTTGTGTAATTGTATTGACTAACATATCTTTCGCGGTTTGAGATAGAGTCACAAATTCATTTGAA
Organism: Candidatus Heimdallarchaeota archaeon; assembly: GCA_002728275.1. GTDB lineage: Archaea > Asgardarchaeota > Heimdallarchaeia > Heimdallarchaeales > Kariarchaeaceae > Kariarchaeum > Kariarchaeum pelagium. The sequence goes on along the minus strand of PBWW01000039.1, from coordinate 8,388 downwards.
TTATTGATTGCTGCGTTTTCTATGGTATCTTGTTTACTCATATTATCCTATTGATTTAAGGTAATAGTCATTTAAAAATATAAGCTTCAAATCAGATGGTAAAAAATAGATTTATGTAATTAGTAGTTAAAAATTATAAACATAAATTACAATTTTTGACTATTATATATATTTGAAATAAAATTCATTTTTTTTTAGAGGTTTAAAAGTTATTTTAAATGAAAATGATTATGTAAAAATAGATGTATTTATCTGATGAAGAAGCGGATAATATTAATATTCAAAATAAATTATTAGAGATAATATTCAATTCAGATAATGAATACCATAGAGCATCAGCTATTAAAAAAGTCAATGTAAATAATCCCATTTTGAAAAATTTAGCAATAAGTGATAATTCATATTTCATAAGAAGGGAGGCTACAAAAAAAATTCAAGATCAAAAGTTGCTGGAGGAAATTTCGATGAATGATGATGATCATCGAGTTAGGAAGACTGCTGTTAAATTAATTAGTAATCAGAGTATTTTATATGAAATAATTAAAGATGACTCAAATGAAGAGGTTAGAGAAACTGCAATTAAATTTATTGATAAAAAAAATCAAAAATTAATATTTGAAACTGCTAAAAACGATAAAAGCTGGATTGTTAGATATGCTGCAGTTTGGAAGTTAACCAGTCAAGATAATATTAAAAATATCATTTTGTCAAGTGATAAATTCATGATAAGATCAGCAGCAATAGGTTTATTCAAGGATGAAAGTGTTTTAGCCGAGATTTGTATAAATGATGACAATTCTATGATACGTGAAATTTGTGCAGAAAAGATAAAGAGTGAAGAGATAGCCGAGAAAGTATTTTTTTTGATAAAAGATGAAAAAATAAAGGAAATAATATTAGGTAAAATATCAAAACAATCAACTTTAAGAAAATGTTTAGAAGATGTAAATACACCTAAATTAAAAATACTAATTATAGAAAATATGTCTAAGGACGTAAAGAATGATGAAATTCTCTATAAAATCGCACTAAATGAAACCAGAAAAAAAGTGAGGGAAATTGCAATAAATAAAATTTCAAGTGTTCAAATTTTATTAAAATTAGTTAAATTTGCAAGAGAGGATGAAATTAAAATATATTGTGTAAAAAAAATCAATGATGTCGAAGATTTATTATTTTTAAAAATGACAGAAAAGAAAAATATTCAGATGGAAATTAACAATAGAATAAGTGAGTTATCAAATTAAATTTTATTATCTTTTATGGAATGCAAGTTATTTAGTAGGATTTTAATACTAAAAATAGATGAAAGTAAAACTAATTGGATGAAAATTAGTGGATCATAAATTAAAGAAGAATTCATATAGAAAAGAATTGAAAAGGGTGCAAAAAAAATGTTGGATAAATTGTTTATACTAAAAGTATTAATTAAATATATTTTATTAAAGTTGTTGGCGTTGAATTTTTCAAATATTAGTATGAAAAAAGTATATCTCAAAAAGTTAATTAATATTAATATGATTATGAACATGGGAATATTGAATTGACTGTTTGATAAAACTATTGACCAAAAATGACTGAGTAAAAGAAATAATGGATGAAAAAATATTGCTAAAATGAGACCGATTGAGGAAAATATATTATTTTTTTTGAAAATTGAAATGCTGTTTGTTATCGCAAATTGTTGAGATCCAGCTTTGATCCATGAATTATAAATTAGATAGAGATGTATATAATATCCTATAAAAATTAAATACCCAAAATAAACAGCTAATGAAATAGTATAAGATTCTATTTTTTTATTCGATACCCATAAATTATAACCAGGGAAAACTATTGTTTTAATTACATTAGATAACCGTTTGATTATGCCAAGGGTCATTGATTTGATTTATATTTTGATATAGAAAGAATTTTGGTTTTGGAATTGTATAATAAGTTGATATTAGATNTTAAAATAAAATTTNNTATTGAATAATANTATTATATAATTCGTTTAATCTGCGGATAAGTAAAAGAATTAAAAATNTATAATTATTGAATATGAATATTGANAATGAGAGAAAANGCGATTTTAGTAATATTGATTTTGTTAACNTCTTCAATTGGTACTTATATTTATTTTTTAAATACCATAGAAGATGAAGAAATTGTAAATAATGACAATGTAGAAAATATATTTTCTGTAAATAATAACATTTCTAATATCCCACAGGCTGCATGGAATTACCCAATAGGTAAATACCTTCAAGGTGGAATGCCTCATACGGAACCAGACAGATTAGTGAATGATGGAACATATAATGGAGCACCTTTAGGGGGATTTGGAAGTGGATCTATAGGAAGAAGCCATAGAGGTGAATTCTCTCGATGGCATTTAGATGTGGGAAATCATATATATAATCCCGATGTAGATGCGAACCAGTTTTCGGTTTACATAGATGATGGTGATGCTAAAAAATCATGGGTCATGAATCCAAAAAATCCAAGCCCTCTTGGTTGGAATGGATTACCTAATAATCCTGGAACATATCATGCATTATACCCTAGAGCTTGGTATGAGTATAGTTTTGATGGAATGCCTTTAGAGTTAATACAAGAACAATTTTCACCAATAATTCCAAATAATTATAAAGAAACGTCCTTTCCTGTTGGAGTATTTGAATGGCAAATATTAAATCCTACCGAAAAAAACATTTCCGTAAGTATTATGTTTTCATGGCAAAATATGATATTTGGAGGAGATGATGAATATTTAATAAATGAAGTTGTCGAGGACGATGACACATTGACAATTTGTTTGACTAGAGACGCTATGTTCACAGGTGAAGAATACGATGGAGAGTTTGCGATATCGACTAAAAAAAGTGAGAACTATGATGTAAGTTATACCTCTACATTTGATATAAACCATCCAAATGAAGTATGGACAGATTTTTCAGATGATGGACGCTTAAGTAATTTAGTTTCGGGGAGAAATATCGAAGAAACGGAGATTGGAGCGGCAATAGCGGTAAGTTTTACATTAGGAGAGAATGAGTCGATTAAGATNCCATTTAGCTTAGCATGGGATTTACCAATNGTTGATTTTGGTGCTTTAAATTACGATAAAGATTTTGTTGGGGGAAGAACTCAATGGTACAAGTATTATACTGAATTTTATGGAATATCAGGAAGAAATTCAGAGAAAATTGCNAAAGATGCATTAGGAAATTATACAAACTGGAGAGAACAAATTATTGAATGGCAAAAACCCATACTAGAAGATGATAATCGACCAGATTGGTTTAAAGGAGCCCTATTTAATGAGTTGTACTATTTGGTTGATGGTGGAACATTTTGGAGTAAAACAATTGTACCTGGACAAGATTCTACATATGCAGTGGAGCATTTTGAAAGAGATTATGGAAGATTTGGATATCTTGAGACATATGATTATAGAATGTATAATACTTTTGATGTTCATTTTTATGTTCCTGCATTGACTATGTTATGGCCTGAATTACAAAAAACGTTGGTAATGGATTTTATAGAAACTGTATTTTGGAATGATACTACTTTGAGATCAGTTTATTTTGATAAATCTATACAAGAGACAAAACCATATGGGGCAGTGCCACATGATGTTGGAAATCCATTAGATGATCCTTGGATAAAACAAAATTCATACCAATATCAAGACTCAAATATTTGGAAAGATTTGAATGCTAAACTTGTAATGCAGATTTATAGAGACTATGTATTGACTGGTGATGATGAATTAATTTTCTCAGATTTTACCTGGGATGCAATTTACCTTAGTTTAGAATATTTGCATGGATTTGATACTAATGGAAATCATTTGCCAAATCATGCGGGAATACCAGATCAAACATATGATACATTGCCGATGGCCAATGAAAGTTCATACACCTCATCATTATGGATATCAGCATTAGAAGCAGCAAAGGAAATTGCAAATATGAGAGGAGATACATCTAATGTTAGTAAATATAACACATGGATTACGGAGTCAAAAGAAGCATTTGAGGANCTATTATGGACTGGTGAATATTATAGGTTTGATGCAAATGGTGGGAATATATCTGACTCTATTATGTCGGACCAATTAGCTGGACAATGGTATGCTTATCAATCAAATTTGGACCCAATAGCACCTATTGAAAATATAGAGTCTGCCCTGCAGAAAATTTATAATTTTAATGTTATGAAATTTGGNGGNGGAGTAATGGGAGCGGTTAATGTNATGCGTTCAGATGGAACTGTTGAAACAGCTTATGAACAATCAAAAGAGGTTTGGACAGGCACGACATATGGGCTAGCAGCAACAATGTACCATGCAGGATTGATTGATGAAGCATTTGCTACTGCATTTGGAGTTTATAATGTGACTTATAATATGGGATATTGGTTTAGAACTCCTGAGGCATATTTGGAAAATGGTGATTTTCGTGCAAGTATGTATATGAGACCTTTATCAATTTGGGGGTTAGAATTAGCAATATCAAATTCTAATTAATGAAAACTAATTATAATATTTTGATAAATTATCCGATTGCGCCTTCCATTTCTAATTCAATTAATCGATTGAGTTCGACTGCATATTCCATAGGTAATTCTTTTGTGAATTCATCGAAGAATCCCATTACAACTAATGCTAATGCTTCATTTTCAGGAATACCCCTACTCATGAGATAGAATAGAGTATCTGAATTTATTTTCCCTACTGTTGCTTCATGTGTTAATGTTGCATCATCTCTTGATATTTCATTATATGGATAAGTATCATTTTTACTCTCATCATCTATTAATAAAGCATCACAAATTATATTTGAAACTACTTCCTTTGCATGTGGTGCTACTTGAACTAGGCCTCGNTATGTTGTTTTACCATCAAATTTTGAGATTGATTTTGCNGTAATTTTACTTCGAGTTCTTGGTGCTAAGTGTATCATTTTTGCACCTGTATCTTGATGTTGGCTTTTACCAGCGTAAGCTACCGATAGAACTTCTCCTTTNGCTCCTTCACCTAATAAATAAACTGATGGATATTTCATAGTTAATTTAGATCCAATATTTCCATCGACCCACTCTACTAATGCATCTTTATATGCAAATGCNCTTTTTGTNACTAAATTGTAAACATTACCNCTCCAATTTTGAATGGTAGTATATCTNAATCTTGAGCCCTCTAGAGCTATTAATTCAACTACAGCAGAATGTAATGAGTCTTCTGAGTATGATGGTGCAGTACAACCTTCGATATAATGCACATCAGAGCCTGGCATAGCAATAATTAAAGTACGTTCAAATTGACCCACATTTTTTGAGTTAATTCTAAAATAAGCTTGAAGTGGGATATCTACTTTGACTCCTTCTGGTACAATTATGAAGGAACCTCCTGACCAAACTGCAGAATTGAGGGCTGCGAATTTATTGTCTTCTGGGGGGATGACTGTNGAAAAGTACTTTTTAAATAAATCNGGATATTTTTTTAANCCTTCATCAGTATCAAGAAATATGACACCTTGTTCTTCTAAATCTTCCCTTAATTTATGGTAAACCGTTTCACTATCGTATTGGGCACCTACTCCTGCTAAAAATTTACGTTCTGCTTCAGGAATACCTAATTTATCAAATGTATCTTTTATGTCTTGGGGGACATCATCCCAGCTTTTTTCGGCTTTATCTGAGTAACGGACATAATATCTGATTTTTTGAAAATCTAANTCATTCACAATTTCGTCTGCCCAGTTAGGGGTAGGCATATCAAAGAATAATTTCAATGATTTGAGTCTAAAGTTTAACATCCATTCAGGCTCATTTTTCAATGAAGAGATCTCTCTGACTACTTTTTCACTTAACCCGTAGTCTGTTTGAGCACGAATATTATCTTCAGAGTCTGCCCATCCAGCTTTATAATCTATATCAATATCTGATTTTTGAATTTCTTGTGACATATCTTATCTACCCTATGTTGTCATCTATATTAAACCATAAGTTAATTCACATTATCAAATGAAGGTCTTTCAATAATTTGATCTAATTTTAATAATTTTTATGCATAAAAAGTGAATATAGAATAATAATAATTGTATGAATTATAGAATTTCGAAAGTATGTTTATTAGTATTGGTTGAGACATATCTATATATGAGTTTACGTCATATTCATAAATATAAATTATTTAGNCCTATTTTTAGGAAAGCTAAATTTAAAGACATTTATGATATTGTAAATCTCATAGTGAATACTGATTATTATTTGGTTAATTCAATTTTTGGTGGAAATAAAAGTTTAGCAATGGAGATTTTAATGAAGCAGTATCATAAATCAACTGAAGGAATATTTATTTTAACTGAAAAAGATAAATTAGTGGGAGTCACTAAATTACAATTTCCTGATATTCCAAATAATAATAAAACAAATATTTATGACTTGATNAAATCAATGGGTTTTTTCAAAGGGATAAAATCTGGATTTAAATTGTCTCAATTAGATGAAATTAAGTTGAAAGGTAATGAGGGATTTATAGAATATTTATATGTAGATATTGAGTGGAGATTATTTAATGCAGAGGAATTATTATTTGAGTCAATTATTCAAGAAGCAATGAGACATAATGTGGATTATATAACAACAAAAATAGAGTCTGTTAATTACAAGAGTTTGAAAATTTTCAAAACTGCGGGGTTTAAATCGGGCAGAAATAAATTTTTCAATCCATGGATAATTTTTAAAAGAAATAAAAATTGTGTAATGACATATCATTTACATAATTCAAATATATATGAAAATTCAAAATTACATTTAAGTCAAAAAATAGAACATATGAAGGAGATATGGTTNGAGAAGAAAAGAGAAATAATATCTGCAATAAAAATTTCTTTATTATTATCATCAATCCCTTTAGTTGCAGGAGTATTAGCATTTATGCGAGGATATCAGTTAGCCGTGATATTTTGGATATTNATATTAAGTAGTCAATTCTTGGGAATACGNTTATATTTGTCTGGATATGTGATGGGTAGAATAAGTTTGACNACAGCNATGATGTTAGAGGGGNGTAATTTAATTATGAGACTACTAAATAGTGAAAGCTGGTTTGATAGAATTTGGTTGTTACCAATTGGATTACTGGTGTTTTGGTTAATGTATGTATTTATGAAGAATCCTTACTATAATCATGATTTCATTTATGAAAAAAATAGTTTGAATGTAAAAAACATACGTAATTAGTTTGTAAATATGAATTCAACATTTTTTTAACAATTAAAATATAAGTGTATGTTGTATATTTACATTATGAGTGTACCTTATTATAATTCTAATAATTTTGACTCACCTAATTATTTAACGGACGAAGATGTCATAAGACAAAAAACTTTGAATTTAATATTCAATGGTTTATTATTTACTGCAGTAATTTGTTTTATGATTATATTGTTTCCAATAAATCCAATATATTATGGATTAGCTGTTGCAGTTGAGTTTATAGTAATAATTATGAGATTTTTTGTAAGATCTGAGGAAAATTTAGAAAAATTATATTATGTATTTGTTGTAGCAACATCAGTGACTTTGGGATTTTTNTTCAGTGTTGTACTGTCAATTGAAGGGGGTTTTGAAATNTTAACTTCTACTTTATCAACGACTGGATTGATANTAGGAGGAATATACTATTTTACTTATGTNAACAAACCTGATGTTCAATATATGAGAAAATATCTTTTTNTGGGNTTATTNNTAATNTTANTTTTATCAATTTATACTGCATTNGTTGCTGTTTCNGATATTTTTATNTTATTTTTATCGATTGCAGGAGCATGCNTATTTGCATTTTATCTATTTTATGATTTAGGAAGATTGATGAAAGGTAATTTTAGTAGTCCTGCAATATTAGCTTGGAATATATATTGGGACATAGTTTTGTTACTGAAGTATATAATCAGAATATTTTTAGTGAATAATTCAAGAAACAGATAGAACTGATTTATTCAAAATTATGAAAATCGAACAATTACATCTCTACATGATATACAGTATATTTCATAGAATTTGTGATAACCTTGATTGATTTGGTAAATTTTTAAATTTTCATTCATTTTTAATTCATCATGTAAGTGTAAATTTATTTCATCGTATTCATTAATTATCTCATTAATTTTAACTTTGGAATTATTTTTTAGGAAATCACTTATTTCATTGGGAGTATAAGCACTCATTTCTATCTANTANACCAATTTTTTTAGATATTATTAATGCTCCTATTATGATCATATAGCAGTTTAAATTAAATTTCAATGGATTTATTTNCAGTATATCGATATATTAATTCTATTTTTGGAATTATTTTTTAGGAAATCACTTATTTCATTGGGAGTATAA
>PBWW01000038.1 GCA_002728275.1 Candidatus Heimdallarchaeota archaeon | reverse complement strand
CTGAAATGGTGCATATAATTCAATTGGTGTCCAAAGGTTACCCAATTTTAAACTTGAACTTAAACTTTTAATAAATTCTGGTCTGCAGTCAGGGTATACTTCATGATCTGATGCATGAGCTGCATATGCTACATGACTAGCATCTAGTACAACTCCACGTCCAGCAGCTATTGATAACAATATCATATTTCTATTTGGAACGATAGTTACACGTTGTGACTCTTTATCATACATTTCTTTGGGTAAATCTTCCTCACCGGTAAGTGCACCTTTTGAGATTAAATCACTAATCGAAGTTATATCTACTATTTTATGATTTATGTTATGTCCTTTGTTTCTAAGATATAATAAAATTGATTTGATATTTTCAATTTCTCTACTATGTTTTTGTCCATAATTAAATGATAAAATCTCTCTAATTTGTATCTTTTCACTCATTGCCTTCCAAATCAAAGTCGTACTATCCAAACCCCCTGATGCAATAATAATTATACTTTTAACATTTTTATTTTCCATAATACATTTACGTTCACATTTTAATTAGTATTTTGTTTGTTCTAATCAATCTCAACTAATAATTTAACTCTCACGTCAATATATTCGTTATATATTCATTAAATAATATTCAATAAATTATTTTTTGATCATACAAGTTAATTAAAATATTGAACATTATTCATTATGGATCTACATATTCAAAAATTTAAATCACTTAACATCCCCTCCGAATGTGGAGTTTCTATTAAAATTCAAGATAAAATTATAAAATTATTAACCGATTTAGATCTAGAGTCATTATTAATTTCTCCAAATGATTTTTATGAGATATTGGATGTTATGTTTAATAATCTTGAAGAATTGTCCGCTAATGAGGCTATCTTTAAAATTACAGAAGTAGAATATGAAAAAAAAGAATTGAGGTTTATTGATTTAACACATTATTCATCCACCTCTTTAGATCAAATATATTTTGAAGCAAATTTAAGATTAAATGATATAATTGGATCAAATTTTGATAATAGTTACCTAAAAATTAATTTTAATGCTATGAATAAAGANATTGAAAANATAATAAATATAACTTCTNTAAACACTATAATTTTCAAAAAGCGTATTGATTTACTAATATCTTATTGGAATGATTTGTCTAAAAANTTNTTAAATGATATCAAATCTTTTGAATTCCATGCATTCAAATTAATNTCAAGTAATCTTAGAGTAAAAATTATGCCANTCTTAGAAGACTATAAATCAAATTTGAAACATGATAAATTAAATGAAAGTGCAACTTCAAGATTAATTATTAAAAATGATTTGAATAGTATGATTGAAAAGGTCAAAATGGATGTATATGGTGATATTACCGAGTCACAAATTAANCTAATTGATAATTTTACAAATGATACAAAAAACGAGGAATTAATTTATATTTTGAAGNATCCCGAAAAACTCAATGATTTTATAGTATTATTAGAGACTGGAAAACTTAGTGTAAAAATATCAAAATTAATTGATAGATTAATTTAAATCATAATATTACGTAACTCAAAATATTAAATTTGATAGTATGAATTATGGNGTTATACAATAAACTCAAATATATCTTAAATTCAATTAAAAAGTATGAGTATCATTTCTACTGANAATTTAGTNAAANATTATAACAGTAGTGANGGTACAATTAAAGCATTAGATGGATTAAATTTAGAAATTCCAAAAGGAGCAACTGCATTATTAGGTCCNAATGGTTCAGGAAAGTCTACTTTTATAAAAATTATCTTAGGTCTCTTAAATGCCACCTCTGGATCATATTCATTATTTTCTAATAAAAATGATNTCTCTTCAAAAAATGANATGCAAAACATTGGATATATGCCTGAAACNCCAAGNATNATTTCTAAGGTTAATGCAGTTAAATATGTTAGACATTTTGGTATCCTATCNGGATTATCATTTACAAGAGCAATGCAAAGAGCACATGAAGTATTGGATTATGTAGGTTTAAAAGATCGATATCGTGATATTTCAGATTTTTCAACNGGAATGAAACAANGATTGTTATTTGCACAATCTTTAATTCATGACCCCCAATTAATTATTTTGGACGAACCTACCAGTGGGTTAAGTCCAGAAGGACGAGATGAAATGTTATCNTTAATATCAGAAATTAACAAAGAATTTGGCAAGTCTATTCTTTTTTCTACCCATATTTTACAAGATGTGTCTAATATAACTAATTATTCNATTTTAATAAATAAAGGGAAAACTATTTTTCAAGGAAGTCCTAAAAAGATTCAACAATTATATAATGATACACTAATNATCGAAATCAATAATCATCATAATAAAATTGTTGAATTAATTAATTCAAATGATTATAATGTAAATACTATCGGCAATAAAATTGAGATTACAACAAAAATAAAAGGTAAAAATCTTCCATCTCTTGCAGAATTTAGAGATTTAATCAAATCTATGAATGTGAACATTCTATCTTATAAGATGAAAAAACCTGATTTAGAAGATTTATTTTATAATAATATTGTTAAGGATATTGATGAGGTATAATAATATGAGTGACATAGAATATGAAAATAATAGTGCTAAAGTTTATGATATTAGATACAGATCTCTTAACACTCCACTAAGTCCTCCAAATTCATTGAATGCTGCGTATACAATGAGTATCTTTGAAATTAAAAGAGGTCTACGAGGAACATGGCCTAAAGTACCCCTTATTTTAGCTGGTTTCATAGTATTTGGATTTTTAATACAAATGAACTCATTTTTATCAGAAGATGCTGTCACATTTTGGATTGGCAATATTGAAGAAAATGGTCCACCAATTGGTATACGCATTTCCTTAAGTTCTATGTTAATGCCTATGGATGGTCCAGGTGCGATCATAATTTTACATATTGCAGTTGTATCTGCTGGTTTGATTTCTGGTGATTTAAAGGATAGAGCAATTGAATTATATTTTTCAAAAATTTCAATATTATCTTATTTTCTTTCAAAATTAATCGCTTCATTTTTCCTCACCTTGATAGGTCTTCCTTTATTTGCGATATTTTATTATTTAATTGCTATTTACAAAAGGCTAACTTTGATTGAAGATTTGACTACAGAATTGTCATCTATTTTTGAAATATCATGGAAGTTACTCCTTACTGTTTTTGTAGTAGTCCTTTTTCTATCAATTTTAATCTTGGTATTCTCTGCTTTTACCTCTAATGCAGTAAATGCTGGTGTTAGTTTTGTGGTATTCACTTTAGTAAGTAGAGTCTTTTTTGAAGCCATTTTATTCGATGCCACTAACATAGATTTATTTTATGCATTATCTCCCATAAATGCTATTGATGTTTTAAGACGAGCTATACTTGAACCAGATGATGTTTCAGATCAATTTTTATCATTATCAATTATTACAACATTTATGTATACAATTCTTAGTGTAACATTAATTCTTTTGAAATTATATAGGGAGAAGAATAAATAATGGGTCAGATCGATTTCATAAACGCTTCATTATGGTATGGAGAAGTTATTGCATTAAATGAAGTCTCTTTTAAAATCACACCTGGAATTACTGGTTTAGTAGGATCAAACGGTGCAGGTAAAACATCATCAATCAAATTAGCTACCTCTTTATTGAAACCAACTTTAGGAGAGGTCAATTTTAATGGGGATCCTGTTTGGCAAAATTATGAATATCTTCGTCAATTAGGTTATTCTCCGGAAATAGATCGTCAATTTAATTTTATGACTGGTAGAAAATTTTTGGAATTTGCTGGAAAACTTCACAAATTATCAAATCAAGATAATCAAAATAGTGTAAATGATATTCTGAAAATAATAGGAATGAGACATGCTGCTGATCGTAAAATTAGTGAATATTCAAGAGGTATGAGACAAAGAATAAAAATTGGTCAATCTTTAATACACAATCCATCTATTATTTTTGCAGATGAACCTTTAAGTGGTACTGACCCTATTGGTAGAAAATTAATGATAGATTTATTTCATAACTTATCTAAAGATGATAAAATGACTATTGTTGTAAGTTCACATGTGTTACACGAATTAGAACGAATTTCAGAAAAAATAATATTTTTAGACAGTGGGAAATTAGTTGCAGAAGGAAAAGTCAAAGATGTAAGATATGCTTTACAAAATGTTCCTCAGAAAATAAAAATTATATCCGATAATTCAAAAGATGTAGCAAAATCAATAACAAACTTAGTAAAAAGTATTGAAATAATCGACTCCCAATCTCTTGTCGTTGAGGTTACTAATAGATCTGAATTTACCGCTGAATTCTCATCAATTATTAGCAATAATAAATTAAATATTTTTGAGTATGAAGTATTAGATGAAGATTTAACATCTGTGTTTAAGTTAATAAAAAATAAAAATAATTAATTTTTTCTGATTACCGAAAAAGCAACACCACCAGGTCCTAAATGAACAGATATGGTTGTGCCTGCTCTTCCAACATAATATTTCTTACCTGGAAAGTCTTCCTTAAATTTAGCTTCATATTTTTTAGCATTTTCCTCAGACCATGCATGCGCAATTATAAATTCAAAATCATCATCACTTGTTAAATTCTCCAACGCATATTCATATGTCTTATCTTGTGTTGCTGCCAAATCTCTAGTTTTGTCATGACTAACAATTGCTCCATTAGACATTAATAAAATTGGTTTAAAATTNAAAAATTTACCTAAACGATATCTTAATGGTTTCAATCTTCCACCTTTGTATAAATTGTCTAAGGTTGGAACTGCCGCAAATGCTTTATTATCCAATGCCCATTCATTAGCTATTGATTGTATTTCTTCAGGTGCCATACCTTGATCCATCATGCCTCTTACTTTAACTAAAGTTGGGATAATTCCTAATGAAGCTAACTGTGAGTCAACTAAATACACATTTAGTCCCTCTACTTCTTGAGACGCAAGCCTTGCAGAATTTAGTGTTCCTGATAATCCTTCTGCTACATGGACTGAAATTACATCGGTAAATCCTTCTGATTTTAATTTTTCATAATGTTCAACAAAATCTCCTACTGATGGTTGACTTGTTTTTGGCCACATTGCTGTATCATCAGTATCCATTCGTTTTAATAATTCTTCTTGATCCATATCTTTCTCTGTGAAACTTTCTTCTCCAATATTTATATATGTATGAATAATTCCATCAACCTTTACTTGATCTTTCAATTCAGGATATTGATTGATATCAGATGCTGTGTCTGTAAATAGTGCTATTTTTGTCATAGGCAAGATTATTATAACTTCACCATATATATATTGTTTATTTTTTTATTAAATCAACGTCGAAAGAATTTCATTGATTTATAAATTTTATTAGTATATTTTGGCGCTAAATAGTTTCAATTTTATTAATATTATATTTTATAATAGATATATGATTTTAAACAATATTGCATAATTAGTGTCTCTATACAGAATATTTGAATATATTTGAAAATTTTTGTATCAGTAATGATACCGTACTTTTATGAACTGTTGAAATTTAACTTAATTTGAATGAAAAGGATTGCTGTAGCTACTACAGGTGGGGATGCACCTGGTATGAATGCGGCCATTAGAGCTATAACTAGAATTGGTATTTCTAAAAATCTTNAAGTTATTGGCTTTAAAGATGGTTGGGATGGCTTGGTGCAAAATGATTACGTTATACTAACAAAAAGATCTGTAGGTGGTATATTACATCAAGGGGGGACTATATTACGAACTTCAAGATCATCTGTATTAAGAACTCAAGAAGGATTAGAACAAGCNGCAGAAAATATAAAATTAAATGACATTGANGCATTTTTCGTTATCGGTGGTAATGGCTCATTTGCAGCAGCAAATTTATTATCAAAACATACAAACATTCCATTCATAGGTATCCCTGGTACAATTGATAATGATGTATATGGTACAAATGAAACTATTGGTTTTGATACTGCCGTAAATTCAGCAGTTAAACAAATTGATAATATTCGCGATACTGCAAATTCACANAATCGTATTTTTATCACAGTTGTAATGGGGCGCAAAAATGGNTTCATAGCTTTGAATACGGGAATCGCTGTCGGAGCATCATTAATNTTAATTCCTGAGGAGTCTGTTTCAAATCAAATTGATAATATTATTACAGTTATAAAAAAGAATCAAGCTGCTGGGAAAAAATCAGGAATAATTGTGGCTGCAGAAGGAATCGATATCGATATTCGAGAATTAGCCGAAATTATCAAAAAAGAAACGTCTTCTAAAGTTAGAGTAAATATTTTAGGTTATACACAACGTGGAGGTAATCCTACNGCAAGATCTAGGCTATTNGCAAATCTATTTGTAAAANATGGTATTGAAACAATTTTTTCTCAAGAAGGTAGTTTCGTGATGACATTAGATNATGGATCNATTAAACCAAAACCTATTGCTGAAATTATAGATAAAGAACGCAAAATTGACCTTGAACTATTAGATTACTATAAAATTTTGTCATCATAAATTAACAAATACCTCTTTTAGACTTACTTATTAAATAAAATTATTTAGTATAATACAGATCTATACTTATGAATAACGATCAGATAATTGAATATTTGTCAAATTTAGTTAAATTTGATACTTCAATTAATCCTTCTAAAGGAATTTTTCCATCTAATAATTGTAGTAACTTTATTATTGAACAATCCTCNAAATTTGGTTTTGAAAATATATCCCCAATTGGATATTATGCNAATGACTCTAATANTCCATTATATCCCGTTTTATTAGTNAAAAGAGGNGCAAAACCNGGGAATAATATATTATTTTTGGGCCATATCGATGTAGTTCCAGTTACTAAAATTGAGTTAGAAAAATGGGATCATCCACCATTTGAGCCAACTTTAGAAGAAGGAGAACTTTTAGGGCGAGGTTCTGGAGATATGAAAGGCGGTGTTACTGCTTTCTTTGCAGCTTTTAATGAATTAGATATTGAATATGGTAATCTAATTATAGCATTGTCAGGAGATGAAGAAATTGGAGGAAAAGATACCGTTCCTATCATGATCGAAAAATTGAAAGATTTAGATTTACTTCCAAATTTTGTTATTAATGCTGAGGGAGCAGGATCAAATGTTATTGTAACCAAAAGACGAGGTGGAACCCAATTTAGTTTGAAATTTGATTTAGATTATCATGAAACGATTGGTGATAAACAAACAAAACTTTACTATTCTTCTTTAGGAAATGATGGTAAAGGATTACATTCAATGAGTTATTTACCTGGTTCATCTATTCATGCTATGATAACAGCAGGTGTTGAAACTCAAGACAAGAAAATTATTTTTGTAAAATCTAGTTCTACCAAAGCAAATTCGGTTCCATATGAAGTAGAAATACAATATATAAATGGAAATGAAAAAACTGGTACTAAGATAACGTATTCTGAGGGATTGACAAAATTAATGAATGCACTTGCAAGTATATATTCAATACCTCTCCCCATTACTAAATCTAAATATGGTGTCTCATTATGTCCTAATTTAATAGATATAGATGAGGAAAACAGTATTGGAATAATTACATTTGACATAAGATCAATGTTAGTTAACAAAGATAGTCATGATGAGTTGATACAAAACGTTATCGAACATTTTGATTTCTTTGGTTTAAAAACCGAGACTTCAATTGATTTAAAAATTGATCCAGTTAATGTTCCTGAGGATCATTATCTTGCAAAAGTTGCATTTGATTTATGTGCACAAAAAAATATAACTATTAAAACAGTAGGAGAAAAATTAGGAGGTGCTAGCGATACACGATACTTCACATCTTTAGGTATTCCTGGTATTGAATTGGGTCCATTGTCTACCAATGCTCACGGTATAAATGAGTCTGTAAATCTTTCCTCTATTTACAAATTAAAAGAAATATTTAGAGAACTTTACGTTATTTTATCTAGTCATACTTAGTTAAGTTTAACTCTATTTCATTTTCAAATTTTTCATCATACTTTAATTTGTTCGAATAAATCAACTTCAATCTTGCACCAAATAATGACTCTATCATTTCACTACCTGATGGCACTATTTTAGACTTAATATTGACACCATTTTCACTCACAATATTATTAATTTTATAAGACTGAGCCCCTAAATTTAATTCCATTACATTCTTCCCATTGTTCATTATTTCCAGCGGAGATGGTGAGAGTTCATTATTCACACTTAATTTCACTACCATAATATCTTGATTAATGTTAACTAATTCATACTTTACTTTGATCCTTGATCCTTCTAAATTAATTTTTTTGATTACATTGATCCCCGATATATTACATTCAAAAATAATTAAATTATTTTTAATATCTAAACGAGTATTATAATATAAATTACTCAATTGATTTTTATAAATTTTCTTATTTTCAATTTCATCTATTATTGTTTCATAATGCGATAATTCACCTATATATTCATCATTAATTTTAATTTCATCTTCAAACATGAACCCTCCATAAATTAATTGATGTCTTGTTTTTGGATATGTGATGATTGGTTTTGAATAAGCCCAATTTTTATTTTCTTCTGAAAAATTGGATAAATAAGGGTTTGGACTAACTATGGTTCCACTTGATTTATCAATTAGTAGTAGACATTTTGCACCTATTGGAGTCCAAATAGAATATAGATTTTCATTTCCATATTCTATATAATCATTATCTGCAAATTCAAACCAATTCAAACTATGAATTTTATTTTTTAAACCATTAATGATTAATTGCATAATTTTGAGATTTGACGGAAAATAAAATTTCTTCTTTATTGATAATTTTTGTGCATATAGATTATGTAAGACTAATTTGATTATCTCTGTGTTGATTTCCATATCTCCAATATTTTTAATAATAGTATTTTGCAAGTGATCAAATTTTGTAATATTGTATTCAAATTCTTCATTGTTTTCTATAAATGTATATTTTTTTTCTTCTATTATTGCTTTAAATATGTTATAATTTAATGTCCTACTAATAATAATTTTTTCTTCTTTTTCTAAACGTAATAGTATTTTGAGAATATGATTTATGTTGTATTTAATTTTATTAATATCAATGTTTATCACTAATTTATCATTTTCATGTGAAACAAATTTATTAATTAAAACATCATATATGTCTTCATAACTCATATTTTCAATATAATCTGTAAATATGTGTGTAAGTTCAAAACTTAAATTTTTAATATTTTCATCAAAATCTTGGTTATAAATTCTCTCTAAAAAATTTTCAGGAATAATTAAAATTTCATTTAAGATGTCATCATTAATTTCTTTTCCAATTTTATCTATGATCTTAAATTTATCATTTATATATTCAAAGTTATTTTTGTTAACGAATACAATTTTACCTATCTTCAAATTTTTAATTAATTTATCTAATAAGTTTGGGTATTTCCAATTCATGAATTGTAATAATTGTACATTAAAATCAATGAAACAGTAAAATTCATTTTTATCAATAAATTCAATAAAGGGTGTAATTTTATCATTAATTATTTCTTCATATNAATAACTTATTTGATTATCAAGTTGGAATACTAATCCAAATTCTATAACCATAATGACACCTTATTTAGTAAAAAATTCTTTTTATTAATTCCATGTTATCTTTTACTTTTGCCACTAATCGGTTAACTTCCATAGGTTCTGGAATAGTTCCATCTAATAATACAGGGGATGATGTATTAAATAGAGGTCCAAAGAAATCTTTTAGCTCACCAACAGTATCTCTCAAAAGTGGGCTCCATTTTCCAATCCATTTTCCATCCGAATTTTTTCCACGAATAAAAGATCCAAAAAATGGTCTTCCTTTCCTAATTGTAATTGCAATTGTCATATGGATATTTGCCCTTAAAATGTGTCCCATTAATACATTCTCATCTGCACCTAAGGCTGCGATTTCGCTTGATTTTGATCCATTTTCAAAATTTGTTAAAATAAATATTTTCAATTGTGGATTGATAATTTCTTTTATCAAATCAGGGTTATAATCATCGGTTGAAGGTCTTATTAATAATAGATAGTTGAATGTGTCTTCTCTAATTTGAGTTAAATGACTCAAAAAAGATGATGCCAAATTTAATTTCATATCCGATTCTTTTTCTTCTAATAAAAATTCTGAGGAATTTTTATCATCACCATTTGTAGTTAATAACTGTGCAATACTTGCTAATACAAAAAATTCATTTATTTGTCCACTAATACGGACTTTTTCTAGCATCAATGCTGGTAATTCTTGTATCCCATATTTTTCAGCAAGTTTTTTATCCTTACTTTTTGAAATATCATAAATTTTGATTTTTAATTTGTTGTTTAACATTTTATTAGAATAATCAATCATATTTTTCAAAGAATTTGTACTTTGGTCTTGACTATTTATGAAGATTTCAAGTTCCATTTTTAAATATAAAATTTAGGTGTTATATAATTTATCCTAACTTACACTTATATCAATAGATAATATAATAAAACTAAACACCTACATCGTCATTATTCAATTTCTATATCTCATAAACTTAATTTTATTTGATTACTGTTACAACATTTGGTAAACATATATATAGTTTAATATTTTTATTAACTATGGGAGATTAAATTATGGAATTAGAAACGCCCATAGTTGATAATAATAATATATCGATGATGGATAAGATTAAAAATTTCATAAAAGCGGTCGTATCTGACAGGATTACTATCTATATGGCCAGAAGAATATTAGTTCTAATACCATTATGGTTTGGTACTGCAGTTTTGACATTCGCCATGGTTCGTTCTATGGGTTCCCCAGCTGATTTATATCAAGGTACAGGTAGACAAAGAGATGTAGCAGTTGCAATCATAGAAGAACAATTTGGATTAAATTATCCATTGCATATCCAATTTTGGATGTGGTTACAAAATTTCTTTACTTGGACATTTGGGTATAGTGGTTATTTCAAAGTGAAAGATCCCTCTCCTTTTATTAATGATTTAATATGGCAAACCGCTAAATTACAATACCCTGCATTATTAATCGCTATTAGCTTATCAATTCCATTAGGCATAATTGCCGCTAAAAATCGTACTAAAATTGTAGATACTGGTGTGTCTGCGTTAGCACTTATTGGTTATTCAATGCCAATTTACCTTTCAGGTTATATCTTGATAGTAATCTTCGCAGGAGGGGGTTTAGATATATTTCCGTCTGGTGGTTCAGCAATACCAAACAGACCTGATATTGATTGGAATCTAGTTCGTGATGGTAATTCAGAAGCTATAGAACAATTAAGATTTAATATTGAAGATGATTTACTTCACTTAGTTTTACCCTTAATCGCATTAACATTTTTTCAATTAGCTTTGTATACAAGGTTAATTAGATCATCAATGTTAGAAATTTTGGGTCAAGATTATATTTTAGCAGCAAGAGCAAATGGACTACCTGAAAGAACAATTGTTTGGAAACATGCACTTCGAAATGCAATTATTCCAACAATAACTTTCATAGCATTATCACTGGGAACTGCTTTAGGTGGTGCTCCAATTACAGAAACGGTATTTTCATGGCCAGGATTAGGTAAAGTATATGTTTCATCAATTTTTCTCATTGATATGTCCGTTATATTAGGTATTACAATGATAATAACAACCTTGATTTTATTGTCTAATTTATTAGCAGATATCCTGTACGTGGTCATTGACCCAAGATTAAGCTTGTGAGGTTTTTAAATATGCCAGAGATAAAGAAATCAAAATCAATTATAAAAGGAACACAATATACTATGAATAAGAAAGATTATGAATTATTAACGAGAGATATTGCAGACTCTGTCAATATTCGTGAAGGGACTGTACTCGATACCACTTTACAAAGTGAGAAGTGGTATCAAACAGTATGGTTGAGATTAAAAGAAAATAAATTCGCAATGATTTCTTTTTATTACACTATATTTGTTTTAATTATGGCAATAATCTTCCCTCTATTATTACCTGGTAATCCAACCGATACTTCTGGAGCATATACCGCTAGTTATGGAGGTTCTGCAAATGCATATCCAACATTAAGACATCCATTCGGCACAGACAATATTGGACGTGATATAATGACTTTAGTTATCGCAGGTACTTATAATTCTATGATCGTAGGTGTATTCTCTACTGCTTTATTTCTTAGCATAGGGTTTCCCTTAGGATTAATCGCTGGTTTTTATGGTGGTCGAATTGCAGAATTTATTTTAAGATTAGCAGATTTCTTCTTAGCAATTCCGTTTTTGTTAGTCGCAATTTTGGGTATTCAATTAGTAACAAAATATGGAGGTTTCTTATCTGAATTTCCAGTTCCGGTAATAATTCTCATAGTTATTGGTTTATTTGGATGGGCAGGAACAACTAGATTAGTGTATTCTACTACTTTGCAAGTTCTCACAGAAGAGTACATATCTGCTGCAAAAACTATTGGATTATCAAATTTTAAAATTATCACAAAACATATTATACCTAATGTTTTAGCACCTGTGATCGTAATTGGAACCATAGGTATCGCAAGTGGTATTTTAGCTGAAGCAGGTTTGACCTTTTTAGGTTTTGGTGATATTTTATCAGATGTTTCATGGGGTACTGTAATTTCATTGGGAGTTCCAAATATTGTTTTACATTCTAATCAAGTAATCATCCCTGGTTTTGCTGTCTTTTTTATTGCTGTTGCAGTTAATTTACTGGGGGATGCACTAAGAGATGCATTAGATCCAAGATTAAAGAAATAATGTTATCAAAAAATTATTTTCCAATTATTTTTATTCTTGATAATCCACCATCCGGAATTATACTAATTTTTATGTGACTTACCTTTCCATCATTTTCAAATTGTGTAATCCTATGTTCGTGACCAGAAAATAATTTATATTCATCTCTTATCAAAATCCATTTTTTATTTTTATAAACTTCTAAATTTGTCGCTTTAGGTTTATTTATACCTTCAATGATGCAAGATTCTGGGAAATTACCTATAAAATGTTGCGTATTGATAATTATCTCTTCTAATTCTATACTCTTGCCTAATTTTATTATAACCCAATCATTTCCGTCTTGTCTTCTCCTCATGGTTCCCCAACCATCATTTGAGTTTACAGGAACATTTGGTTTAATTAAATTATTCATTTCTCCATAGTATGTATCGGATGATAATATTACACTTCCACCATTTAGGATAGATGCATAATCCATACTTTCTTCTGTTTTATCTATAATTGGTGTACCATATGCCTTAAATCTAGCAATACCACCGTCTGGATAAATTGACAATTTAATGTAATTTACTTGTTTACTTTCAACTATATTGTATAAATTTTGTTTATTAGAATATACATACACGGGATCTAAAAGATTGAGCCACTTTATATTTTCTTCATCAAATAACTCATCTTCCTCCAAAAAACATCCTTCAACTGATGCAAACATAGGTGAATTGCTTTTAAAATGATTAGTATCAATATCAACTAATTGAATTATCCCTGGTTTAGCTAATTTTATTATTATAAAATCTTCATTATCGATATTTCGGCTTCTTTTACTACCCCATCCGTCATATACCTTACCTTTTTCATTGTATAAATTCTCATCATATTCTCCTCTTCCAGGTTCTAATATATTCTCTGCTTTTCCTAAAAAGTCATCTGAAAATTTAACAATTTCACCTCCATTCCTACTAGAGCTTAAGTTAATGAGATTAGAAAATTTTACAGTATCGACATTCATCAAGTATATATTGAGATTATAAGTTATAACTTTTTCTTGTTTTAAATTATAATTTTCAATTAATTAGATATAATTTTAATTAAAATATATTAAAATAATGATTTTTTCACATTTATCGTTCTAAATAGTAAATTTTTGAATTAAAGTATTATATGAAGTTATAATAAAAATAGTATTTACTATTGACATAATCAATTATATTTAAAACCTAAGAAGTCCATATAAGGTTACAAGACCATTCGGTTTTGTCTCAAAGATACAATCTTAGAGGTATTAAACATGAAATACACTAAAGTAATTTTAGGTACATTTATTATTGCAGTGATGTTATCTGCGCCATTAGGAATGGCACAAGAGGTAACAAACCCTGATCCAGTAATGAACGTGTACCTACTTAGCCCCAACACCAATGCAGCACGTAATCAATGGGCAAATTTAATGCAAAATGAATTACCAAAAGCTGGTATTGGTGTAACAGAACACACAAATGCAGGATGGGATGTTGTAGGTCCAAGAACCTTCGCATATCCTGTAAATGATACAAGTGTTGGTATTCCAACATGGGCAGATGGTGGATATGATATGGTATTTATCGGTTTATCAGGTTCATTAGCATATGATCCTACTGGTTCTTATTCATCAGAAACATTATCCCCTGCTGGTCTAAATTTTGCATACTACAGTAATGATACAGTTGATGATTTAATTGTAGAATATCGTACTGATCTTGATGCATCATCTAGAGCAGAAACTGCAAAAGAAATTCAAGCAATCTTATACGAAGATCAACCATACATTCCTATCGTTAACACTGCCGCATTATGGGCAGCCAACGAAGGTATGGGATTAGATGAAAAAGACCTATTATTCTTAGGTACTTTAAACTATGGTGATCAATGGAAAGGATTGGAACACGACACCGATGCTGATTTAGTATATGCACACTCTTATGAATTAAGTGAATTTGTACCTTTCGTACAACAATCTTACATTGCAGCAGCATATATGAACACAATCTTCACTGGTTTATATGAAAGAGATGTAACCGATGCAAATTATGATTATATGCCCGTTTTAGCAGGAGCTGATCCTGTATGGAACGAAAATTATACTATAGCAACTGTTGATTTAAACACCGCAGCAAAATTCTCTAACGGAAATAGCGTTACTGCATGGGATGTAGTTAATACATACCGAATGCATTTAACACCTGCTTTTGCATCAACATTAAACGGTGATATCGCACCTTTCTTAGACATGACAAAAGGTAATGAGTCAGTAGAGTACGTAGATGCTGATACTGTCAAATTCCATTTTGCAGATCCATATTTCCAAGCAACTGGAGTAATGTCCCTTGGTATTTTGGACTCATCAGTAGTAGGTAACTATACCTCACCCGCTGCAGCAGATTATGATTATAATTCTAACGCAACATATTATGGTGTAGGTGCTGGTCCATTCATGTATGATGACATTGATACAACTAACAGNAATGTAAAAGTTGTAGCAGTACCAAANTATTGGAACGGAGCNGTAGCATCTGACTCAGTTACATTCGCAAAAAGCACAAAAGAAGCAGTATTAGCTGATTTAGCTTCTGGTGATGTACACATTGCTGATGCACAATTTGGTTTAGAAGTTGGTGAAGTAGAAGATTTAGCTGGTGTAGCACATGAAATCGTTGCCGATTTCGGTACACAGTTCTTAACTGTCAATATGAACCATCCTATATTAGGTACTGGTGTTGAAACACCAGTAGGTCAAGCTGATGCAACAAAAGCTGCTGAAGCTGCCAGAAATGTAAGAAAAGCAATTAGCCACTTAGTCCCAAGACAAACCATTATCGATGATTTACTTCAAGGTAAAGGTACTGTTGGTACAAGTCTATGGCCCGATGTAGCTGCTGGTTATGATAGCTCTTTAGCTGTATACGAATACAGTGTANCAAAAGCTATTGAATACCTCGAGTTAGCTGGTTACAGTTTTGATGCTGAAACCTCATCTGCTGCAGAAACATCTGCCGCTGCAAATGCAACTTCAGAAACAACTTCTGAAGCTGGTTTCGTACCTTTTGAAGGTGCAATTCCAATGGCATTTCTTGCATTCTTCTCAAGTCTAATGATCTTAAGAAGAAGAAACTAATTCAAAAATCATTGATTTTAAAGGGTTTTTAAAACCCTTTTTTTTTTATTTTTACTATTATTTTAAATCTCAAACCTTTTAATTTTTAATTAATCTAACTAAAGTGAGAATCTTGATATTNAAATTGATACAAAAAATTCATATACATATTACAATGATAATTATCTTTATTATTATTTTTAATTTAATTGTAGATTTATCATTTGATGTCATAATTGACAATGAATTTCTTTTATTNGTTCTATCTGGAATAATTATGTTTTATGGTGGTATTATTGGTTTAGGNAACACCTCTCCAACTATATCTAAATTAGGNAATATGCTTAAATTAAGTAATTCTAAAGCCNTAACTGANAAAAGAATCAATATCGGTACACAAAATAGTATGTATTTTTTTGTTCTTGGTATATANCTTTTATTTTTATCTCAATTATTATCAAGTTTAATTTATTATATTACTATTTACACTATGTCATTATTTGATTAATAAGATTATGCAATTTCAGGATAAAAACAAGCGACAAATTGTTCAGGTTTTATTTCGATAAATTCAGGAATTTCTTCTTTACACTTGTCCTGAACTTTATAACAACGACTTGAAAACACACAACCTTTTGGTGGAGATATCGGACTTGGCACATCACCTTCAAGAATAATTCTGTCTTTTCTCTCATCTGGATTTACTCTGGGTATTGCACTTAGCAATGAAATAGTATATGGGTGNGCAGGTGAATTATATAGAATTTTTTTAGGTGCTAATTCCATTGACTTACCCAAATACATTACCATAATTCTATCACTAACATGTTTTACAACTGACAGATCATGAGCAATGAATAAATATGTTAAGTCAAATCTTTTCTGTATCTCTTTTAATAGATTAAGTATCTGAGCTTGAATTGAAACATCCAACGCTGATACAGGTTCATCTGCTACTATTATTTCTGGAGACATGGCTAGTGATCTTGCAATCCCTACTCTTTGCCTTTGGCCTCCTGAAAATTCATGAGGATATCTTAATGCATGATAATTTTCTAAACCAACAACGTTGAGTAATTTTAATATACGCTCTCTGATCTGATCATCATTAAAATTTATTTCATCAATTTCCATTTGTTTCGCAAAGTTTCTTTGAACTAAGTAAGGCTCCTTTAATATATCAAATATTGTCATTCGAGGATTTAAACTTGAGAATGGATCTTGAAAGATCATTTGTACATTTCCCTTGTATAGTCTTTTTTCCAATTCNTCATTTGAATTGACATTTTTTGTTCTGTATTGGATTTCCCCTTCTGTAGGTTCTTCCAAACCCATTATTAATTTTGCCAAAGTTGATTTTCCACAACCTGACTCTCCTACTAAACCTAAAGTTTCTCCCTTATACAATTTAAAGGATACACCATTTACTGCCTTAACAAAAGCTATTGTCTTGCTAAATAAAATCGATTGTTCATTCACTGGAAACCATTTTTTAACATTACTCACTGTTAATATTGCACTTTCATCTTTATTATCTTTACTATTACTTTGTTTAACAGTTTCCATATAATCTTTATAGTTTTTTTAAAGTTTTAAATATATATTTACTAAATTGTTAGTTTCCTAATTAGATGAATGATTTTAGTCCTTAATTATTTTAATCCCAAGGTAATTTAGTTTTTCTTTCATCTATTGTTCTCCCAATAATCTGTTTGCTTTCTTTTTTCTCAAATAAAGTGCCTGAAAATAGTTTCTTAATTATCAAATCAATAGATACTGCGATTAGAATCATAGGTATCGAAAATATTACTAAAGCCCAAGCTATAGATAGTGGATGATAATTCCCATTATCTGCATGGTCTATTAATAAATACTTATACAATAAAAATCTATTACGAAATCTGAACCCTTCTTGTGTATTAAATATATTACCTACAATACCTCCAGGTACGATAATTAGTGGTGCAGTAAGTGTTCCTATTGTGTAACCCGTAAATATCGCGGACAACAACATTAATCTAAAATATGAATATAATTTTGCACCTTTATCTTTACCAAATGTAAAATGACGAATAATTGAACCAACTAAAAATCCGATTATAATTGATCCAAAAATAGTAAATAAATAAAATTGACTCAATTTTGGATTATCAAAATAGTAAGTTTCTGCTAATGGAACATCCATTCCAAAATATGACCAGTCTTGATAACGTAATCTTGTTAATTCATAATATCGACTTTCTGGCGCGGTTAATTCAATTCCAGGACCATTTGGTGCATATCCCGATGCTTTCATGAAAAATAACATTGAGCAAAATGTAATGACTATTATTGGAGCTAAAATATATGCAACAAAATTTATCCAAATTGGTAATTCTAAATTTGAATTTAATCCATATGAATAAACTAATTGTAAATAGTATATTGGTCCATAGAAGAAATTTCCATTTTCGATACCATAAGTGATCATCATAATAATTAATGTAGTTATATGAAATCCTAAGTATTGTGCACTTGTAGGCCCCCATAATGATTTTATTCTTTTAATTAAATTGTTTTTCAAACTAATTTGAAATTCTTTACCTGAGTGATTTAAATTAACTTTATTAAGATACAATGATAATATAATTGCCAATATTAATAATATGTATCCAATTGACGCAGGAGCAACATTATCAAACATTGATCTTCTTGCATAAGCGTTATCAATAAATGGTCTCCTTAATTCCTCATCTAACAAGTACAATACAATACTACTAGAAATAAATGGTGAAAATCGTACATAACCATGTGATCTCTGTATTATGAAATATACTACATAAAATAAAATTCCAACGATGGTTATACGCCAAGAAATTTGTGATGCTAATAATAATGGTAAGCTCACAATGAATGGTATAACTTTAGATACTATGGAACCATTATTTTCATTATATTTTAAAAATAAAAATACGCTCAAACTAGATATAACTAGTAATAAAATTATTATGTAAAATAATTGTCTGTTGTAAAGAGTGGATCTATCCATATCAAATATGAAATATAAATTACTTTCTAACTCCTCTTTATCTGAGTTAAATGATTTAATATTAAAAATTGGTAATAAAGTTACTAAAGTAAATAATGACGCAACAAAATAATGATATTGTTTCGCAAATTTACTTGCTACCATCTCCATAATATTACATATAATTTAGGACTAAAAAAGTATTTACTAATTTTTCACAAATTTATATTACAATTTTGTTCTATTATGAACTCAAATTTTAAAGATTTATTCATTCAATTATCGTTTTAATCAACGACTTATATTAATACCAACAATTAATTATAATCTTGATATTACTGATGTATTGAACGTGTCAGACACATTACTTAACGTTAAAAATTTAAAATTACAATTTGATACTGAAGCAGGTATTGTTCAAGCTTTAGATGGTGTTACATTTGACATCAAAAAAAATGAAGCTGTCGGTATAGTCGGAGAATCTGGATGTGGAAAAACTATCACTTCACATGCTATTTTACGAATATATCCTTTTAATGCAAAGATAACTTCTGGAGAAATATTATACAAAGGACATGATTTACTTGATTTTTCTGAAAAACAAATGAGAAAAGTTAGAGGTGCTAATATTGCACTAACTTTTCAAGATCCAATGAGTTCTTTAAATCCTGTATTTACAATAGCTGATCAATTGATAGATGTAATTCAGTTGCACAAAAAATGTTCACCTGAAGAGGCTAGAGAAATCGCTATTGAACAAATGAAAAAGGTAGGCATCTCAGATCCAGAAACACGAAT
The DNA here is from genome assembly GCA_002728275.1 of Candidatus Heimdallarchaeota archaeon. GTDB lineage: Archaea > Asgardarchaeota > Heimdallarchaeia > Heimdallarchaeales > Kariarchaeaceae > Kariarchaeum > Kariarchaeum pelagium. The sequence goes on along the minus strand of PBWW01000038.1, from coordinate 6,232 downwards.
TGATGAATATCCACATCAATTTTCAGGAGGCATGCGTCAACGTATTATTCTCGCTAGAGCATTTGCCCTCGAACCTGATTTATTAATTGCTGACGAACCCACAACTGCATTAGATGTTACAATACAAGCACAAGTTTTAGAGATCATTAAAAATTTAAGGGAACAATATGGCATGAGTTTAATGTTAATTACACATGATTTAGGAGTTGTCGCAGAAATTACCGAACGGGTTCATGTATTTTATGGGGGAAATGTTGTTGAGAGTGGTTTAACCAAAGAGGTATTTCAGAGTCCAAAACATCCATATACCAAAGCATTAATTTCTTCAATTCCCTCACTAGCACAAGATCGTACAGAATTAGATGTTATTCCAGGAAATGTGCCTCAATTAATTAATCCACCTACTGGTTGTAGATTTAACCCAAGATGCGCATATAAGCAAGATAAATGTGAGATTGACAAACCAGAATTACAAATATACAATACTCGAAAAGTAGCATGTCATTTTACAAACGAAATAGAAAATGGGACAATTTCATAATTACTTTATTCAGTTATCATCTTGTTTCACATCATCTATCATCCTATCGATCGAATTAGATAATACATCTTCAAACGACTCCGAATTTGATACTATCCCTTTTAATTTAGATGCACTGAGTGATTTAGCAATTTTTAATCCTTCAGTTTTCCAATTTATTACTCCACTTTTTATTGATTTTGCTAATAGTTTTACATCTTCATATTCTGGAGCCCATATGATTCTTCTTACTGATGGATTAGCATATTCTCTGAAATTTGGCCATAAAATAAAAAGTACAACTGAAAATACATAAAGTAGTAAAGACATAGTCAGACTCACCTCATACCCAATTATTGCAATATCTGTATTAGAAGTGAATGCAATTTCATCAAACAATTCTATCCTATCTAACATATACTGTATCTGAATAGAATGATATCCTAAAAATAGTCCTAAAATTACTAAAATAATTCCATTATTTCCAAGATGATTCAAAAATCTTCGATTGAATACTACAAGCGTACCTTCTTGTGCGATTTTTTCATGATCATCTTCATCTTTATTTTTGATTTTCATAGTTTTATCTACCAGACCTTGTACTGTATAAATTGCAATAAATAACGATAAAACAGTTCCTCCAAAGGAAATATCTCCAGAACCTGAATTCAGTGACCTAAATGCAATTAACATCACTCTTATGGTAGTCATGGCATAAAATAAAGATATAATTGTAAAAAATACATCATATTTTTTTTGCAAATTTATCAAAGGAATTATCGCAATGGCAGCCATGATAAAAATAATTATACTCAGATAAATAAAGGCATTAGAGTTTTGCTCAATTCCATAATCATATATGAAAAATCCAAGAAATGTATTGAAAATTGCTAATATAAATACGAAAAACCTGAATACTGGTCTTCCATCATCATACGGTTTACCTAAAAATAAAATCGTACTCAATACATCATTATTGAATAGATCTCTAATCAAAGCAAATGATGAAAAAATAGAAATTGAAATCCAAAATATATAAAATACAATTGAAATTATAATCTTGTTATTTATTATCAATATATCATTTAATAATAAAAATAATCCATTAAATCCGATGATTAATGCAGTGATTAAAATCACTTGTTTATTTTTTTCTAACTTACTGAATATTAGTCCCACAATTAAAAATGATAATGCAATAGATAACTCAATATCTAATAATAAATCCATAAATTCTACTGACATATCTATAGGGAAAACTGAATAAATCAATGTAACAATTGTTGTAAATGTAATTCCAACCACAAAATATATGGAATATGCAATATAATCTGGATTTTTTAAAATAATAATACCTTTTTTGAGAATATTTTTGATAAAATCATACAGTGCATTTTCAATGTAAGTCATATATTATTACAGGATTGGTGATAGATAAGTTTTGCAAAATTATTTGTATGAATATCATTTGAAACATTTCTATTGATGTTAAGTAATATATTTTCATTTTANCTACATCATAATGATTTTCGACCCTATAATTTTANATAAAAATTATTAATAAAATAAATGTGGGTTCTGACTCTGAGTGTTCNTCTTGCGGGATAAAGATAAAAAAAGAAGATACAATATGTAGTGATTGTTCTTTTTTAGCAGATATGAGTGGTCCAACAGAAGAAAAAACTGATTTAGATTGGTTAAATGAAAATAATACCGGTGACACCGAAAATCAAGAAGTAACCAGTGATATTGATGATCTATTGTCCACTAATGTATCAGAAGACGGAACAGACTCTCTTTTTTCAGATATGGATGATTTATTTGATGATATTATCGAAGATACAGACGCTGATATAGATGTAAGCAGTTTCTTAGATGATATGATAAGTAGTGGTGAAGCAAAGACAGAAAAACAGTCTATGTTTGACAATATTAAATTTAAATTTGGTTTTTCATTATTTACTCAATTATTTTATTGGACGNTAATATTTGTTGTTTTAGCCTTTTTTAGTATAGAAATAATNAATCCTCAATTTNATGTAGATTTTCTNCTATCAGATGATTTTACCATCAACCCTATTGGATTTNTGTATGGGTGGATGAGTTTCTTAGCTATGGGTTGGTTCAACTCATATAAATTACGTCAATTATCTATTCAACCTAAACTCTACATGGGACTNATATTTGTATTATTNAATTATGTTTTTATTTTAATTGTNTCTANTATCATAGANNCTATATTTCTNACAAATCTTATAGATATGGTCTTAATTATGTATTTTAATCAATCTTCAAATATATTTCTAAGTGCATTTCTTACTGGNGGCTGGTTATCATATTATGCTGGATANCAGTATCTATGGAAATCNATCTATAATGTTACTCCAATTTCAAAAAGAGATCCATCTCTTATCGAAGTATAAAATTATTTAATTTATATTATATTTACACCATATATATGTGGGGAGATGCATCCAATCGTTATAAAACTAAAATTACTAGTATCTTTTCTGCAGAAAATAAATTAAAACTACAATTAATGATTGAATGTAAATTAATAGAAACATTATCTGANTTAGGAATTGTTGATAATAAAGCTTCTGAGGTAATTGAAAACGCTGCAAAATTAGTCACACTTGATAGAGTACATGAAATAGAGTCTGAAATACATCATGATATTATGGCCATGGTTAAAGCACTATCAGAAAAAGCAGGTGAATATGGTCAATTTGTCCATTATACNGCTACTTCTAATGATATTAACGATACCACATTAGCTCTCCAATTATCAGAAGCTAAAATGTTGATCCTTGATAATTTAGATGTACTATCTGATAATATTATTAAATTAATTGAAAATTATAAAGTAACTCCCACTATAGGTCGTACTCATGGACAACATGCAATCCCTACNACTATAGGNTTTAAATTTGCAAATTATTTATATGAAATTCAATTAGCTAAAGAGGAAATATTTAATTCTAAAATTGATATTTCTAAGTTTTCAGGAGCAGTAGGGAACTATGCAAGTTCTAATAGAGAAGATATTGAACGAATATTATTAAAAAAATTGAATTTAGAACCTGCTAAGATATCTACTCAAGTTTTAAGTAGAGTTGTAATTGCTAAATTTTTAACTTCTATTGCTTTAGGCGCAAGTGTATTAGAGCGTATCTCCAAAGAAATACGTAATTTACAAAGATCAGAAATAAATGAATGGATTGAACCTTTCAAATCTAATCAAGTAGGTTCTTCAGCNATGCCACANAANCGTAATCCTCATAAATCTGAAAGGATCTCTGGATTGTCTCGTATAGTTAGAAATAATGTATCAGTAGCTTTGGAAAATATTTCATTAGAACATGAAAGAGATATCACTCATTCTTCTGTAGAACGTATAATAATTCCTGCTTCATTGAATTTATTTTATTTCATGGTTAGTGAAATGAATTACATTTTATCTAATTTAGAAATAAATTTAGACTCTGTCAATTTAAATTTGATGAAATCACAAGGAAAAGATAAATCGGAAGAGATATTAACTATTCTCTCAAGTAAAATATCTCGACAAGAGGCACATGAATTGTTACGAAATCATGTGAACTCAGAAAACTTTCAATTATCGGTATTAGATGACACAAATATCACATCTTTGATTGATAAAGAAATATTGAAAAATATATTTNCGAATACTAAAACCGGGTTATCCGTAGNTAAAACCGAAGATATATTGAAATTATATAAATCTGAATGGTCTAATTATAGAGTATAACATTTTATCTTTAATTAACATAATTATCACAGAGTCATATTATAATTATTAATGTAGGAAGTTTTAGAATTATATGAGATCATCATGTCATGGTACCATTTGAGTAATGCACAATGATAATTGGTTTCCCGGTGATCTCTTATTTTTTATTTTTCCTATACAATTTATATCTACCTAGTTTTCCAATTTCACTTATCGCATTCATTTTATTTAGACAATAAATCATTTTTTGAATACTACTTTTTCCAATCTTCGACGTTTCTAAAACATCTTTAGTAGTGAATTCTTCGGGTAAATTTTGNGGTAATAATTTTAAAAAATCAAATTTATTNNTGAATANATGNGNATTAATNACTTTAATTAATTTTCTATCTACTGTNTTCCAATTTTTTCTATATCTTCTTTTTGGAANAATCGTTTTNCTNATCTCTTCTTGATGTATATTAATNACTTCAATTGAAAAATTTNGATGATTTATNTAANTTGGAATTGATACNAATTCATCGAATATATTATATATATTTTCAGATTTNGGTGATTTTCGTTTCGTTATTTTNTTNTCTNTACCTATTTTNGATATCCATTTACTAGATGAGATTGGATANACCATGATGATTTTATAATTTTTNAATAAATTATCATATTTTNTCTTTACCTTAGAAAAAGATGAAGTTTGNATTTCAATTAATGTATCNTCTCTANAAATATCNATATAGTATCCTTCTAATTTATGTTCAATGATATCTCCTTTTNGAAAATAATACTTTTTTAGAGAATTATGTAGTTGGTTTTCACTTAATTCTCCAATCATATTTTANTATTTTANAACTAAATTATATTATCTTCATCTCAACCATATCATTTTTCGTAAGTTCGAAATTTTTACGTGTAAAATATCGAGTAGTATTTATAATAAAATGACAGACATTGATTATGCAATTCTTTGATAGATTGCCGGAACAAGCTATTCAGCTGCTAAAATACTTAGCTGACAGAGGTAGCGCTTCACAAAAAGAATTAATTGATAATTTAGATTTACCATTGAGAACCATTAGATACTCAATCAGAAGATTAAAAGAAGAACAGTTCATAGTTAGTAAACCAGATTTATTAGATATGAGATCNNTAAAATATGAAATAAATCAAACTAATATGAAAAAAGTTGAAATAATTTTGAAAGAATACAATGAGTCATTAGTATAATTATATTTGTTCAACTTCAAATTGATTGTTTAACCAATCGATTATTCCACCCTTCAAGTTTATAGCTTCTATTCCTTGTGCATGTAAATATTTTGCAACCTGCATTGATCTTTGACCAGATCTACATATCGCAATTACTGGTTTATCTTGTTTTAAATTTAAACCTTGTTGCATTTCTGCAATCAAATTAGTATTTGTTACCATTAAAGAATTTTTGATAATTCCTGTTTGAGACCATTCTTCATACCTTCTAACATCTAACAGTATCATATCTTTTTCTTGCTTTATCATATTGTTTAATTCAATAGAATCGATTTCTTTAATTCCATTATCTTTTTTAAAAAACATAATTTCATTTTATATTATCGATTAAAAAAATGATTGACAATTACAATGTTAGAAAGTATTGTTTACTTAATTATTTTCTATTCTTTCTAAATGTGTATAATCCAATAAAACTTAACAACAACATCAAAGGTAAATCAGTTATTGGTAAACTTGAAGGAACTGATACATTTTGAGTATTATTACCTTGAATTGTAACATTATTTGTTTCTGTAGTAGTTTCAGTGACTATGATTGTATTGTTATCACTTGTAGAAGTATCTGAGGTTACAGTTGAATTACTTACTGGTGGATCTACTGTTACTGTTGAAGTTACACCTTGTGACTCTACTATGAACGAAGTAGTGATTTTGGCAATATTATTTGCTCTATCATATACTACTATTTCAACC
>PBWW01000037.1 GCA_002728275.1 Candidatus Heimdallarchaeota archaeon | reverse complement strand
ATGATAAAAGAAAAGCTAGATTAAATGGCATACGTCACTTACTTGATCAAATCCCTTACACAGAAATCCCTGCGAACCCAATTAGTTTAGAAAAACTGGATATGACTCAACAACTTGAAAGACCCCCAAGGGATAGTCATGAGGTAGTCAAAGATTATTATAAAGAAGCAATCAGTTTCAAAGACTCAAAATGATTAAAATTAATTAAAACATAATATAATTTTTAAAAAGAAAATATTTGTGATCAGACTTTCTGATCACTTTAGATTATTATTTTTACCTTATTCGCTGCCTTTTACTAATAAATATGTAGCAAATCCAAAACCGATTTTGTTAACAAAATCACCAATGTTATAGATTATGTTTACCCAATCAAAGACGTCTGCAGCACCAGCTCCAGCAAAGTAAGTTGGTATCAAATATCCAATTGGATAAATACCCCAACCAATTAAAACAAATCTTAATAAAGTAACATAAGCTTTTGTTGCTTCATCTCCTTCGATTGCTTGGAAAGTCATAACAGGAGCTAATTCAATACCCTCTGGTCTTTTATTCCATAACTCATAAACAAGCCAGAAATAGAAGATACCAGATAATGTACCCCATACAACTCTCATTCCATCAACAGAACCTAATTCCATTTCTGCTAATCTTAATTCACCGAATAAACCAGTTAAGACCATTAAAAAGTCTAATACCATTAGTTTTATTCCCCAATTTCTATCTGCTTTTAATACATATACAAATTTGAAAACCATTAAAGGTGTGGTTAAAATCCAATCGATATATCTTATCGGTGTAATAGCAACAAACCTGTCAAAAGATGTGGCAGTTGCTAAAGCCTCAAATTCACCACGCATATAATAGTAGTGAACTGCCGCGATTAACACTATCAAACCAGATAATGTTAACGGTAGTTTGTCCTTTACGTTACTTCTTTCGGTCCAGAAAAATATAAATGCTGCACCCATAGAAATATATCCTATAAAGAATAAATAATATGTTAATTCTACTAATACCATACTAAATCACATTCGCAGTAAACTATGTAACTGCAAAGCAATTACCCAACTAGTATTATATAAAAAGTTCGATGTCCCGTATAACATTTTATGTTGGGGCGCCCTTTCATTTATCAAGTATCTAAACTAAATTTGACAACATTTGATCAATTTTTTCTAATGGTTTTTCAGAAATTAATTCTATCTCATCTTTTGTCTCATCAAAATCTAATCTCTTAGTATATACCTGGGGCATTATTGCAGTCGCATTAAAATCATATAACATTATTGAAATTAAATTATTACTAGCCATATATCCATTTACTCCACCTGCATTTATCACCATTCCAAATTTTTTACCTATTGTAAATTTCCCAAAAATATCAATGAAATTTTTAAAAACACCAGAGAAGGTGTATACATAATTAGGAAAACCAAAAATATATCTGTCCCCTTTCTGCATGATCTCTCTTACTTTTACAACATCTGGATAATCCTCTATATAACTATCAAATGATCTTCCATCACAAAACGGCAGAGAATAATTTCTTAAATCTATATATTCAAAATCAATTCCTTTTCGCTCTACTCTTTTTTTTACCTCTTTCATTGCAGCTGCCGTTCTAGAATTTTTTCTTAAAGAAGATTGAACCAATATTAATTTCATCAATAATAATAAGTAATTATTAATTTAAATGGACTTGCTTATAATACCATAATTCTATACATCTAAAATTCTCCAACACAAGATATTGCCTACTGTTGAGTTTTTCCAATTTTTAGTTATTTCTAATGATGCCTTGGGAGTCGGTAATTCTTCAAGTTTATACATTTTTTGTAACCCCTTTCTTACCCCCAAATCTTTACTTGAAAACACATCTAATCTGCCTAATCCAAAGATCAAATACATTTCTACTGTCCACTCTCCAACGCCTTTTATTTGTGAAAATAAGGAAATTATCTCATCATTCGATAATCCATCTAAACTTTTTGCATCTTGATATTGACTCATACTTCCAGCTACCTTAAATTCATTAGCAATATTGTGAACATATTGAGATTTTTGACTTGATAGACCAACAGCTCTAAAACCCTCTATTTTATATTTTAAAATGTTTTCAGGAGTCATTTCTCCTATCAAATTTAGAAATCGGCCGAATATAGTAGATGCTGCCTTACCAGATAGTTGCTGATAAATAACAGATTCAATTAATCTATCAAAAGGTGGACTCATTGTTGGCCTTAATTCTAAATTCACTTGACTCATAAACTTTCTAAGGTTTGGAGCTGATTTTAAAAAAATTTCAATTTGTTTCTCATCAAAAATATTTGTCATAATCATTTAACCTTCATAGGGACTCTCAAGGATATATGATATTGGATTATCTGCATTAGAAATATCAACTGATATCACAGCAGCTTTGTAAATATCCGCAAAAGAATGATACCAGGTAAAGCTGTAAGTTCCATCAATAAATCTAAATGGTATTGCCACAATGATATTATCAATTACATTTTCAGAAACTCTAAATTCAGTCGCCATTTCTTCACAATCTTGTTTGGTATAGGTATCATTCATGATATAGCTTGTATCAGTCTCAAATACCCCTCCTCGGTATACTTGTATTTTTTCAGTAGCATTTTTAACTTCCAAGTAATTCTGAATACTCGAACATTCAATGATTTTATTTCTTACAGAACCATAATTTTCAATTGACATACCAAATCTTATTGTTGCATTTAATGAGTCTTCACCAACATCATCAACAACAATTTCAATATCATCAATCATCGAATAAATCGGCTCTTCTGTATATCTATCATTTACAACTACCCATAGCCCCACAGTTAATGTTACCATTATGAAAACCATTCCAATGATTCTTTTGANAGCAGCATCCATATNCTCAACNAAACTAAACAATNGAAAAACCTCTATATTGTTTCAAATTAATACTATCATACATCTTATCAATTTTTCCCCCCAACATTAATCACTCACACTATTANTAATTGCACATGGAGATTGATCTTCCAACNATTCCCTCCAAAAATTATCATTGGATCTATCAATCTAAACAANAACGAGATTTCACTTTCAAATGAATATATCCATTTTAGTTGTCAATTATCATCTGATTGNTGTGGTAANAATGATTTCTTCGTTCCAATATCTGANATGGANATAGAAAGAATAGAAAANAATGGTTATGCNATNGATCAAATTATTGAAACNCAATCGCCGGAACTTAGATTTGCNNGAGATGGAACTGCAGAAAAGCATTATTGGATGAAAAGAAAACCATATACNGGAAAATGTACTTTTCTTGAAAATAATTTATGTAGCATACATGAATTCAAACCCTTTACCTGNAGNATTTTTCCATTTCAACTTATTGGAAAAGAACCAGGAGTTTTTGATATTTCAATTCACAACTCAAATATCTGTAAATCAATACTCAATGTAAAAAAAGAAGAATCAAATAATNCNCAAATNCTCACTGATATTNTAAATGANGTNAAATNNGAAAANAAAAGACGCCAAANTTATTTTAAAAAATACGGAAATAACTAAAGAAAATTAAAGCAAATACAATTCCAATAAATATGAATATGATGAAAGCGATATTACAAGCTAAATATGGTGGTCCAGAAGAAATGGCAATTAGCAATGTACCTATTCCAGACATCAACGATAATCAACTATTAATTCAAATTCAAGCCACAAATATTGCGTCAGGGGATTGGCGACTCAACACATTATCAATAGAACCACGCCCATTAAAACCTATAGTCCGTTTGATGTTTGGAATAAGGGGCCCCCGTCAAAAAATCAGAGGTATTTCAGCAGCAGGTATTGTTGTTGACAAAGGAAAGAATGTTACAAGATATCAAAAAGGAGATAGAGTCTATTTCATTAATTCAATGAAAGCAGGCTGTTTAGCNGAATATNTTGCAGTNAAAGACTCTATTGCAATGGCAAAAGTACCAAGAAACATGGAATTTACTGAAGCAGCCCCCTTAGCTTTNGGAGCAATGTCTGCATACCATTTCATCAACGAGAATACAATTCAAAAAGGAATGAGTGTANTNATCTATGGGGCAAGCGGTTCAGTTGGCAGTTATGCAGTTCAANTAGCAAAATTCTATGGTGCGAAAGTTACTGCTGTAGCCAGCCAAAAACATCATCAAAACCTTCTCAACTTGGGTGTAGANCATATAATTGATTACAAGAAAAATGANTTTAGGCAAGACNCAACACAATATGACTTCATTTTTGATGCCGTCGGTAAAATTAGCAANCGAAGTTGTAAACCTGTTCTCACCNANAACGGNGTTTANTGNAATATTTGGGCAACNACCAAAGAAGACTCAAATCGATTGAACATTATCAATGATATCATNGAACAAGGTGAATTAAAAACTCTCATNGACAAAGTATATCCATTCGAAGATTTCAAACAAGCACACAATCACACCTATGAAGGACATAAATCTGGTAATGTCATCATAAAAATAACTTAAGATGCTTAATTAATTATAATACACTTCTAATTTTTGTAATTTTATTCATTAAACAATACCTTTTCTAATAACNAATAGTNNGGTAANTNATGATGGAACAAATTTTTGATTTACAATCATTCTATGATATCTCCATCATTAAAAGAGAAAATTATGAAAATCCCACAATGACNGGTAATAATTACTCAAACNCAAAAGAATTAAACATCTATCGTCTTATCTATAGAGACCGAATTTATTATCTTCAAACCAAAATGGAACTTGATAAACAGGATGTNATTTACACCTTGATTGATGATANAGGTCAAATTATTCATGATATACATCCTGATTTCTACAAAAAATTCCGAACATATGTAAAATTATTCTCAAAATCAATAATATCAGAATCAATTTCAAATTTATTACATATCAATGAAGTTGAGTATTTGCTAAATGAGATAAATATGGATAACCCTAAATTGGAATATCAATTACAAAAACGNTTGACNNAATTTGTTAACTATCAATCAACAAAGATACATTATAACCCACTTTTACTTTCAAAATTATTGGTTCATAATGAATTTGTTACTAATTATCTTTTGACAAATATTGGCTACCCAGATGAATCAGAAAATTATTTCAATCGTATGAAAATAATGATTGAACAAATAAANGAAAGAACAATTTATGAAAATATCCCAAGCTACTTTGATATACTTAGAGCTCTCTTGATTTACATTGATCAAGTAAAGCCTAACGCATCAACGGTTTTAATCCAAGGAAAGAAAAATCATTGTTTAATTAAAACTTCTTCACAAAATCCTCTCTCGTCCAAATTTATCATAAATAATCCTACTCAAATTGAAAATAATGATATAACCATTATACCAATTACAAACAATATGATTTCTAAATTAATAGAAATATATAATGATCTAAAAATCTCATATTTCTAATAATTACTTTCCTCTTTTTTATATATTTTAACTTTAAAATTACTATACATGGAATGGGATTTATCATTACTATTCAAAACACAAGATGAAATTGAGACTTTATTACCCAAATTAGAAGAACAAGTAAAGTCATTAACAACATACAAAGGAAAAATTCTTGATTTCTCCACAAAAGANTTATCAAATTTCATAGATGAATTTGAATTACTACAATATTCCTCAGCNAAACTNTCACAATATCCAAGTTTNCGNGTNAGTGCAAATTCAAAGGATGAAGATGCNGTAAAACTAATGAATAGAATTCAAAAAATCACAACNGATTGGAGTAAATCATTAGCATTTATTGCTCTTGAAGTGGGTGAACTATTACAAAATTCACCTGAATATCTTGACTCACCAGATCTTGAAAATAGACGGTATTATCTACAAAGATTGGCCTCTCAATCAAAACATAGACTTTCAGAAGACGAAGAAATAGTTATTATGGAAAAAGATCAATATGGTGTAAGACAATGGTCCCAATTACAAGGTGATTTAGTATCAAAAACAGTTTTTGAGATAGATGTCAATGGGGAAAAACAATCACATAGTTGGTCATCAGGATATGGTCTTAGATCACATAAAGATCATGAAACAAGAAAGTCAGCAATGATTGGTTTAGGAAAAGGTCTTCAAGAAAAGGCAGATTCATATGCATTCGCACTTCGAAATGTCAGTGCTAATTATATCACAGAAGCAAAAAGAAGAGGTTACTCACATTATATGCAATCAAGTACCCACACATCTCATTTGAGTGTTGAAATTATTGATACTATGTTTGACGTATTACTCAAAAATGTAGATGTCTTCCAAGAATTTCTCAAAATCAAGGCTAAATTATTAGGTACTGATAAATTAAGAGGTGAAGATTTAGAAGCTCCATTTCCATTTACTAGTGAACGAGAAATCACATGGGATGAAGCAAAACAAATTGTTGTAGATGGATTTACAGAATTTGATCCAGAGTTTGGTGAAATTGCAGATCATATGTTTACAAACAATCGAGTTGATGCAAAACCAAGAGATGGAAAACGAGCTGGAGCATTTTGCTCTACTCATTATGAAGATAAAAGCTCATTCATCATGATGTCCTACAATAATAATATGGACTCCTTAGGAACCTTAGCTCATGAAATGGGCCATGCAGTTCATGCTCATTATATTACTCGCGAACAACCATTATTTCATTCTAACATGGGTATGCCATTAGCAGAAACCGCATCTGAATTTGGATCATTATTATTCAACCTCAAATTCATGAATGAAGCTAAATCAGAAGATGAAAGAAAAGCAGTATTATTTAACATGGTTGAGCAATTCATGACAGCAATGTATGAAGTAGGTTCAAGAACATTATTTGAAACTGGATTATATGATGCTTTAGACAACAATGAATATCTTAATCATGAAAAAATTAACGAAATTTTCTGGGATGCCAGATCCAAAACATTTGGTGATGCAATAGATTGGTTACCCGAGCAAGCCTATCATTGGTGTTGGAAACCCCATTACTATATTCCGAGTTTTAGATATTACAATTACCCCTATGTATTCGGAGAGTTTTCAGTACTATCTTTATATGCATCTTATCGAAAAGATCCACAAAGCTTTACACAAAACTATAAAGCATTTCTAAAGTCAGGAGGCTCAAGACATCCAACAGAAATGTTCAAAGAGTTATTTGATTTTGATCTAACTTCAGCAAGTTTTTGGGAAGCAGGAATTGAAGAATTACGTAATTTCGTAGATCAATGTAAATCCTACCTTTGATGATCATTAACTATAAATTCAATTAAACTGAAAATCTTATGTGTCAAAACAAGGTAATTTCACTAAGAAAGTTTTGGTCGACTGGATTTCTTCNGANTGTGANCGACAATTAGTTAATAACCTTGGTTTCAACAATNCNGANTGGTTAGTNAATCCTGANATTTTACCANTGAAAAGACAAAGNTATGCTGTAGAACTAAAACTNGGAAAAGATTATGANACATTAGTTTATGATGCNCTAATTAGATCCACNGCTCTCAATACNAAATATAGNTCTGATGAGTTAAACAANATTACTAAATCCTATGCTACAAAAGAATTATTAACTGATATTTTTAATAATTTACAAGAAGATAGCGTCGCATATTTACTTGAACATTCCTTTCCAATCACTCCATCATTCATTAATGAAGTAATATTTCAAACATCAAACCCNCCATTNNCTAATCCTTCATCAGANGTNATTCCNGATATTTTNNCNATGCAATATTANCAACCAGGAGANGATATATCNGAGATAATCNTGACAAAAGANGGTATNCAATTTCANNANCTTCAATCAAAGAAAATAGGNATATCTATATTTGACATAAAATCTTCTCTTCCAGATAATATTGGTAAACATCATTTTATTGAAATNATATATTATATCTCATCACTCTATCACTTTCTTCAAGAAAATAATCTCACTGATATGTTTTTCATAACCTCTCATAAACANGGTATTTTACCTTCATATCTTGAACTATTTGAAAAAATCAAAGCAAATACCTATCCTAATATTGACTCAACAGACTCTTTTTTTGATCTAATTATCGAATTTCAACCAATTCACTATCAATCTGTATTTTCTTCATTNTTACAAAAAGTACGAGAATTATGGGNNCAAGCACCAATTGATAAATCAANAATTACACCTAAAATAACACCTATTTGCTCTCGATGTNNNTATTTTGATGATTGTAAAAATTCATTAGGNATAAATTATGAAANACCAGAAAAATCNAAAAAAGAACTAATNGATATTAGATTAGTTCCTTATGTTCAAGAAGCAACAGTTGAACAACTCAAAAGTCAGGGTATTGATACATTATCAGAATTGAATTCATTTGTTAATAATGTACAAATTGGTAATACNCCATCAATTATCTATCCTGAAATTCCATCNTTAAAACTCAAAATTNCTTCNTTACTCAATCAAAACATACAACAACCAAAGAAAGGAGAGTTTTTTTCATCTACAATACCACCATTNACAGATATTTCATTAATNATCAACATAGAAAAAGATCCNATATTAGAAGAAGTATTTGCNTTTTCATATAAATTTTCCATATTTAGTGGTAAACCAGAAATCAATTCATGGTTTAGAANATGGNCNNATTATTTAGATAANAAANTAACATTAGAAGAACTCATCCTACACTTCATGCAATTCCACCCAGGTATTCAAGATCTTGAGGATTTCAAAAAGAATATGTTNCCTCAAATATTATNTGACTTTTCANANGAAGATAATTTTGTCATCATACAAAGAGATAATATTTTATCGAGTCTCAAAAAATATCATGATTATCTCTTAAAACTCCATAAAGAGGGTGCTAAGATATTAGAAATTAGTAATAAAGAAAAAACATTCTATAACTTATCAATTACCGAAAGCTATCACTCTGAATTNCCTCATATGGAATTTGAATTACTNACAGAATTAATTGATAAAATATCAAANATGCTTAACTTNGCTGTNATGAATGANTTTATCATCAGAAAGCTACATGAGGAAATCTCAATGACCTTTGGAATTTATTACTGGTCCAATGAAATCATGAAGAGCTTTGGAGAGCTGACCGAAAAATATCTAACCAAACTTCTTACCCACCCACTTACGAAAAACCAAATAGAATTTATCATTAATTGGTTCTCTCCATCTGACTCAATGGTTAGTAACCCTATTCAACATCGAAAAATATTTGATATCAGATCTTTTGTCGAGTCAACCTTTGGTCTACCCATAATAATCAATTATACCTGGCATGAAATATATCATGAACTATTCAACAAAAACTACACAATCAATTCCAGATTTTGGAATGATAATTTCAATTATATGGATCATGATCGATGGCATGAAATCCTAAATGATCCAATTTCAGAAAAGAAAAAAGCATCAATGACACGAGANTTAAAATTTAAAGTAACTGCCATTGATCAACTCCGAAGACGATTTCAAAATCTATCAAGAGATATTTTACCTAATTCAAATTATCCTATATCAAATGAAAAATTCTTAGAAAGGCATATCCCTGACTCCTTTAATCCAATAGCNCGTATATGGTATCTCTATTCTCGTCTTTCAGGAACTCTTCAAGAACTTGCTTCAAACCAAATGGTATTTGACATTCCTGATTTTTCAATTGCAAAAATGAATGCAGGAAAAGTTTCCAACCTAAAAATGGATACAATTAGTGGATTGCGAGGTGGTAAAAAATATTCATACACATTTGAATTATCAGGCCTATCGACCAACATGAAAATCAAAAAAGGATCTTGGATACGTCTCATNCCNTATGANCTNAGAGATGATTATTCNTTTTTGAATTTTAGAAATTATTTACTCACCGTTGATAAAAAAGAATGGAGCAGTCAAAAGGAAAGTTTCATTATCAAAACAAAACCAACTAGAACTCAATTATTCGATGATTACAAGACAATTATCGAGACTAATAGATCTAATCAATGGTTTGTCTATCCCAAAGAAAATGATAATTGGACCAATAAATTATATCGAATGAGAAAGAGAAAAGGTCACGAAGAAGAAGACCCAGAGTCATTTCTCCTNCGAAATAAGATAGGTCAATCAAAATTAGGNTCTTTANTTTCAATCAAATGGAATATTATAGATACTCTATTTCANCCTCAATTCTANAATTCACAATTTTTAGTNGATTTAGCAGAAGTATATCTATTTGCACCNCATNTANTNGANCAATTTCAAACCCAACAATCATCTTTTCTNTCNGATACCTCACCTGAACCNAANCAATCACAAAAGGAAGCAATTGANAATAGTTTAAATCAAACAATCTCTGCTATATTGGGCCCTCCAGGTACTGGAAAATCCCAAACAATTGCAGCCCTCCTCAATGAATATTTAGAGAGATCCCATACTAATAATCCTGATAAACCAGTTAGAATCTTAATTACATCTTTTTCATANAATGCAATGTTTGTTCTCATAGATATGTTAGAAACTCATAAGAATAAACAAGATGCCCCCTCAAAAATTTCAAAANTAGATCGATACTTTGTAACTTCAAACCGAAANAATCCANCTTGTCACAGCATCATTGTAGATTATAATACCATAAAGATCCACCAAATCGGATCCGATACTCCTCAGACTCACTTATTTACAGATAATAAAACATTGGAAGATCATTTACCTAAAGACTTCATAATGTTTGGTAATGCACATCAACTCAAAAAATTAACTCANCTTAATGATAATGAAACTGGAATGAAGGCATTTANTAATGATTTTGGATTTGATTTAATCATNGTAGATGAAGCTTCACAATATCCTACAGATCATATTTTATCCATATTTCCCTTAATTTATCAAAATAGATACCAGGTAAGAGTTGACAAGGAACTAACCATTCAATCTCCATCANTGATAGGTGATGTAGAACATCCNGACCATCAATTTAGCAAACTAATTTTAGTTGGAGATCATAATCAATTACCACCNGTACAACCAATNAAACCNCCTAAAAAATTAGAAAATATTTTAGGCTCCATCTATTCATATTATGTTGAAAATCATAAGATCAAACAAATCCAACTTAAAACAAATTACAGATCTAATGAGGTTATTAATCAAATAACTCAAAATTTAGGTTTTTATGAACTATTAGATACTTTTGAAAATAATATNGGTAGTACAATTTCATTTGATTACCATTCAGATGATNTATTACATAAGACCGTNTTTGATCCAAATATNCCNATCNTATCNATNACCCANAATCAACAATATGATAGTACNATATCTTTGATAGAAGCAGAATTAGTAGTTTCACTTGTTATCGAATATTTCAAATTAATTAATCCAACAAATAAATCAGAATTTAGTGAATTTTGGGCCTCTCAACTTGGTGTTGTAGTACCACATAATGCTCAATCAAACTTAATTATTCAAAAAATCTACTCTGTTTTAGAAAAAGATGTTACTTACATAACAAAAGATGAATTGCGAAATACAATCTCTCAATCCATAACATCTGTCGAAAAGTTTCAAGGAAGTGCAAGAGATATGATTATTTGTAGTATAGCAATTTCATCTAAAGACCAGCTCAGAGCAGAAGAAGAATTTATTTATGGTCTAAATCGGTTTAATGTTATATCTTCCCGGGCCCGTAAGAAATTC
>PBWW01000036.1 GCA_002728275.1 Candidatus Heimdallarchaeota archaeon | reverse complement strand
ATGTAATTGCAGCAAAAGCCGTAGCATTTAAAGAGGCATTAGATCCTTCATTCAAAAATTATGCAAAAAATATTATTGAAAATTCAAAAAGTTTAGCAACTAGTTTAGTAGAAAATGGAGCTAAAATTTCAACTGATGGGACTGACAATCATTTAGTGTTGATGGATATTTCAATGTATGATATAGGTGGAAAAATTGCAGAACATACTTTAGATCAAGTAGGAATATTTACAAATAAAAATATGATCCCATTTGATAAAAGAAGTCCCTTTGATCCATCTGGTATTAGAATAGGTACTCCTGCCTTAACCACAAGAGGACTCAATACATCTGATATGGAATTCATTGGTGAATTAATTGTTAATGCACTGCAAAATTATAATAATAATGAAAAATTAAATAGTATTAAAAGTCAAGTACAAGAATTATCAAATAAATACCCACTATACCCTGAATTAAAAATATCTTAAAATTATAATATTACATAGGGTCTCTCTTTTCCCTCATCATTTTCAAACGTAAAATATGAAGGTACCATAATTGAATGTAATGTTCTATAAGCATCTGGGTCATAGTCCCATAATCCTAATAATTCTGTCATGTATCTTATCATAAAATCAGGATATGCTTTGGGAGGAGTAATTAAATTTTTATCGCTATAACTCAAAGATTGTTTTAATAACTTCCCATCAGTTTGTAACTCATAAGTCGCCCTTATTAGAAAATGTAGTTTGTCAGCTATATAATCTATGATATCCTCTACATCATACTTCACTAAACCACTATACCAAGTTTCCAAAGCAATCCTTCTCAATAGTGGATCTGTGGTCTCAGCTGAATTTAGCACTTCATCCAAAACCTTCAAATCTTTTATATCCTTTAAAACCGAAATAATTGTATATTTCAAATCATTTTTTGAGTCACTTAATAGTCTCACCCACATTTGCTCTCTAAATTGAATACTAAAAGATCTACTCACCTCAATCATAATTATTTTTGATCTTAATCCTTCCATTGTCTCAAATTTTTCTAAATAGATATTTTCCATTCTTTTAATATTTTCATCACTGTTTTCCCGATCTATTATTTCTTTTATTGAATAACATGTTGCATTTAAAAGCTCTAAATTTTCCTCCTCAACTAAATTCAATAATCTCTCATAATCTTTTATATTCCCAACTTTACCAAGTGTAATTATTGCCACATATCTAATGTGAATTTTTTCTGATTTCAATTTCATCCCCGAAATCATTCTCCATAAAGTTTTATTGGCAATATTCATTTAGCATCCCTCTGTTTGATCAAGTATCTAATTGCTCTATATTGGGGCTCAGTTAAACTTTTCAAATCTTCATAATTAACATTTTCAATTTTATTACCCTCATCAAAATCTTGGTTGCCATAAGCTTCTTTTTTAGAAGTTACTTGGACTGCTCTAACAATCATGGGTAAATCATATGGGCTTTTTTGATAGTTTTTAGTTTCTTTATCATCAACAACGCCTAAATAAGAGGCTATATGCATACCGGAAAACTTTCTAAAAACAACGGTATCAGGTAGTCCCGGTAAAGGAGTTGAAAAAGTGTCTTTTTTAGCCTCGAGATGATTTCTTAATATGACTAATTGCTCTTGTCCAACAGTATCTTCTTGAATACTTAAAACTGCAACTTCNCTATCTTTTAATCTAACTCGTCCATGTGATTTTACNAATGCATTTTCTTCNTGTAAACCTTTGAATGATTTATATCCTCTTCTTTGTATTTTCCCAACATATTGATCAATTTTATCAAATGATGATCCTCTTATTGGCCATAAATCAGACCAATAGCTATCATTTGAAGCATGCCAGATNAATGACTCATTCATTAATTGCTCTCTCAGTTCTTTCATTTTTGATTTTGTTTTTTCTCTATTCCATATCGATGTCAACTCTTGATCATTTTTTAGTCCTAATGTATTTTCAAATATCTCTTCAAAATTTTCTCCCTGNTCTCCTAAGAATACATTCCCAATTGCACCTAATGGTTGTCCAAGATTTGATTTTAATTCAGGTTTTATTTTTGCCATTACAGAACTGTCATATTTTTTCAAATATTCTCTAAGTGCATATTCTCCAAATCCATTCAAAATCAAATCATATAATGGTGCNTTTAACACNGCTTTAGATCTTTCTTTGATTATTTTCTTTGTTTCTAAAAGATAGTTATAGAATATTGATGCACTTCTTATACTATTTGGTGGNACATAAAAGTCGTCTAAATTATAAAGACTCAATAATCTTAATGTTGCTGTAAAATCTTGGAAATATTGCCAAACCCAACTAGCTCCTCTCTCCAATACAAATTCGTAAACATTATTGGTAAACAAATTATATATTACGGTATCTTTAGTATATAGTTCCATTAATTTATCTGGAAATGATGACTTTGTTTCCTCTACTAATACTGCTTTGACTAAAGTTTGAAAGATTTTAGCCTCTAATACTTTTGAAGATTTTATTTTTGAAATATTAGCAGGTAAAAATATTCTTGGAGATCTCGATCCAAAAAATAAATCTTTACCAACTGGTACATAATCTAAATTTTTCATTTCTTGTAAAACATACAATTCATTTGATGATATGACCGCCTTTGGTGATCCAGTAGCTTCAGTTTGTAATAATACTGACTTATATAAGTCTGGATCTATGAACATTAGTATTTTATAATCATNAGGTCTTCTTCCAATTAAATTTTCGACTTCTAAATTTGCATTCTCNTATGCATTAAGAAATTTTTCATCAATTTTCATTTACAATTGTCTCCTGTAAAATNCTACGACCTAAATTNTCAATCTCAGTTGGATCAATTAANACTGGATCAGTTATCCCTGATAACATTTTCTTAGTATCTCTGTATAAGGATGATTGCATGAATTTGTCACTAGCCATCAAAAAATAGCTAATTTTCCAATTTCGATCTTTCACTCTTTTCAGATAATTAAATGTCTTATTCAACTGTANCATGCANNTTTTTGCTTCTTTTGGGATNTTACTATCACTTTCAGATAGGTANTTTTCATATCCAAAATCCATAGAATTCCCATAAATTGTTCCATCAAAAGGNACGTTTGGTCTTCCATCNGTAAGATATACCAATTGAACATCATATTTCACNTTTTGATAATTTTCTTGNACATGACGTATNGCTGAATAAGTTGCATGAACTAATCTTGTTTTTCCTTTCCCTTCTGCTTCCATCAAAAAAGNTTCAAACTTTTCATCATTAGCTATTACATATGGATTTTTATCAACGGGTATCACATGCATATTGAAACTATCAAATTCTCTCCTTTTCCTTCTATTAACCAATTTAAAATAATAATANAATCCTAATGAGGTTAATAATGAACCATCTAATCGNGTTAATCCATCTTTAAACACAGTTTTATTCATACTTTGACTTAAATCTACTATAAAATAAATTAATGAAACTCTATCCTTGTCCATCACCTTAATATCCTCATTTCTAATTTGTTTTGGTGGAACTTTCCCCTCTCTCATTATTGCAGCTCTATAGGTTTTCTTTAAATTCATTCTCCCTCTTGGTCTGGAAATATAATCATCTACTTGCCACAAAGATACTTGCCTTAACAATATATTTCCCAATACTGATCCCAATACATCTAATACATCATTTCTCGAAATTCTTCTTGACTTTCCATAATCATCTTTNACCTCTATATCTGATATAGCCTCAAGTTCATTAAGCATATTTTCAGCAAATTTCAATTCTCTACCATATTCNTGCTTCATTAACTCTAATTGTCTATTNATAAATTGTTTNATATCCTCTGGAGTAATTAATTTATCCAAATTNACCAGTTCTAATGCCTGTGGAAGCGTTTGATCCAAAAGAAATCTATAAACCTTCAGTTTTTCTATTAATTGTTTTTCCTTTTCCTCGGGTAAAATCGTAGTCAATAATTGCTCTTGTATTAATCTATATGCTGATTTGGCATTTGATGCTAATGATATGACGGTTCCTTCCCTTGAACTTCTCCCTAAATTAGGATTTCTCCATTGTTGCAAAACAGATACCGCATCATTAAAATCTAGTATGAAGTCTGTATTTGAATAATCTACCAATGGGTCTGGATAATGNGCCCTTGTAATCCAATGAATTTTATCTGACACTTTAATCAACTTATAAGTATGCAACTTGTAATAAAGACTCATAACTNGGTTTCAATTGTTCAAACAAGNATTGAGCTACACNCTGTTCTTTATTNTTTAAATCTTCAAAATCAAAAATTATTTTCTTTAATTCATCATCAGTTAAACTTGTCAGTTTATCTAATTCTTCTTTTACATCATCAACATTTACTGCAGTTTCACCAGATCTNAAAGCATTTCTAAGCCGTAATTTCACAGCTTGTAAACCATTATTTATCAAAGTGGGTGATATGTCATATATCTCAAGACTTTCCTTCACAGTATCTAATGTCACAATTATTCCTTCCTNATTCGCATTCTCTTTNGATCTAATGACAATTTCTCCTATTGCATTATTTAATGTTCTAAGATCTATATGTGGACTTCTTTGAGGATTGTGTATNTCATCCAAACCATTGTAAAAATCAGATCTTGCTACTCTATTTTCAGATCTTGCTGATGTTGATTTCAATGATGGAGGNATTGAATCATTTGATACATTAGAAATAAATTCCAATGCTAATCTCGAAATAAAATCTTTTTCGCTTTTACCATTAGTCTCAAACATTTTGATTAATGATGGATTTGAGGTAATACTAACTTTAGATGTGACCATATGATCTTCAAACATATCTTTGACTATTTCTACTCTATTCTTAACATCTCTCGCAGGCCATAATACTTCAGGGACACGATTAATTATTGGTTGACTTTCTTCTCCAAAAACTGTTAATGGTGAATTAGATGTAAAAATTATTGCTCCATCTACATAGACAGTTTCCCCTGCTAAATTGTATTTAATTCCTTGAGGATCTTCTAAAAATCCCATCAAACTTTCCAATAAAGATAGATGCAATCTTTGNATTTCATTTACAACCATAAATCCTTGAGATAGCGCACCTACCTTATGTGACTTGGCTGCAAAACTCTCATTACTTTCTCCCCCCAATAATTGTTCTAAATTTTCAACTCCAGCCAATAACATATACAANGACTCAGGATCATTCCTTGGATCAAGTTGCATTTTCCTTACGATTGTTTTTGCCACAGGTAATTCTGTTAATATTTCATCAAGGTTTTTGATTTCCAACATTTGTTGTGTATTATCTAAACTTACATTCATATTCTTGTTATTTAATAAATTTGTAATATTTTCTCTACAAAATGGGCATAGACTTTGTAAAACTCTAACTGAGTTTGCAATATTCAAAGTATAGTTTTCAATTACGTGTATTATATAACCCGCATCCTCATAAAAAGGACATCCATCAATATGATATTTATATGAATTAATTTCAGAAATTATATGGTTTAATAAAATTTGGGCAAACAATGTTTTAGCTTCTCCAGTTGGTCCTGTCAATAAAACTTTACCACCTACCGCTAATTTGTCTAGTACCAATTTTTTGACTTCAAAATTTCCTCTGACAGTTTCATCTTCCATGACTTTTTTTCTAAATTCAGGATCAGTACATATACTTCTCACACTAATTCCGCGGTACTTTTTATCCATTAATTCTTTAATTATATCCATTACGACTAACCTATTTTCTATATAACTACGTTAAATTTAATGCTTCCCTTTGTTTCTCATATCTGATCTCAACTATTTGTTTTCATTTTTTTCGTTATTACTTTTTCTATGAACAATTGAAGACATCGATGTTAACCAATTTTTTATTAAAGGAATACTTTCATTTGTGTTTTGAAAGATTTCATAAGTTCTATCTACTAATCTNGAAAGAGACAAACTCTCAACAATTTCACTTCTTGTCAAGCTTCCTATCTTTGACTCATCTGGTATAACCAAAGCTACTAATTGTTCAAAATTTTTAGTCTTCCATATATAATTTTTCCAAAAATCATTTCTCATATCTACAATGTTCTGATTATTAACTGCAATATTGATAATATATCCATCATAATTTTCATAGGATGACCCAAAATTATAATTTTGAAAAGTATCTGTTTTATGATAATCNTAATTAATATTTTCAATATCAGATATTTTTCTTAATTCATCTATCAAGGGTTTAGTATTNCCCACTCTTAAATAATGAAAATTAAGATTATTTTGATTAACATTTCCAAAAGTATAATTTACTAAATCCTTCATAATTTAAAATAATTTATTGAAATAATAAGAATTTCTTTTGGAACAGTCTATCATAATCTTTGTTTCACATTTTATATTATCATTCAAGAATTATTTAAATTAGTAAATTATACTGATATTATCATACTATGAAGCACACAAATCTTTCAATAATCATGTCAATTATTATCATAGTTCAATTATTTTCAATAAGCACACCAATTTCAGTGACTGCTTACACTTCTTGTGATGGAATTGAAGAGGGGGATGTAGCCCTCGTTCAATATACAGGAACATATGATCCCGATGGTGATGGTGAATTTGAGGAATTTGATAGACATAGAGATAATGGTGCTGAGTTTACCATTGAACCTGGTAGATTGATTGATGGATTTTATAATGGTTTACTAGGTATGAAAGTTGGAGAACGAAAAAATATTATCGTCCCACCATCGCAAGGTTATGTCAATGTTCCTCCAGGCTCCCCTCAAGAGAAATTTGAAGGACAAACATTATATTTTGACACTTATATCGTCTCAATTATACAAGGTGAAAGAGATTGTGATGGGGCAAATAGCGGTGACTCATTTGGTAATCAATTAGCTAGCTTCTTTGGGTATGTCGCAGGAATTCTTGTAATTTCTTTTATAGCAATATATTTTTACTATTCATTACAAAAACAAACCACACCAAAATGTGAGCATTGTTCTTCTGAAGGTAGAAATGATGTCCCCTCTGAGGGTAAGTGTGGAAAATGTGGACAATTTTATTGTAGAAAATCATTTTCAAGAGGATGCCCAAGTTGTACCGCAAATAGTTTTGTACCCAATTAAATTATAAATCTGTAATATCATAATGTATTTTTTTTACTTTAAATGGCAACACATGTCTGGTTGTTTTGGGGTCATAGACTCCTCCTGTCTTCGCAAATTTCCTCACTTCATCTTTACCATAAGACCATGCTAGTANACATGTATTCTCTGCATCAGTATTATCTAAAGCNATTTTATAATTATCATAATAAGTAATTTTATCCATAAAGTTTATTCTTATGATCTCAAAAATTTTATCTCTATCACCCTTGATNTCATATAATTCAAATTNATTAACNACATAACATGTAAATTTTCTGTATTTTAATAATTCATAATTCAAATTACTCNTCTCAACTTTTTTTACAATANCATGTGTTTCTTTTAAAATATTAATCAAATCATCAGTTGGAATNTTTATCACTGGATACCAAGTATCTAATTTAATCATNTCATCATCATAATTTAANATATGTGCAGGTATTTTATTATAACCTAATTCTTTCATCGCAAAAACTCTATGATGCCCATCTAGTATTAAATTTGTATTTTTATCAACTAAAATCGGCCAAATCAAAATTTTATTCATTTTCAAGTCTTTTATTAACCATTCAATTTCAGATCGTATTGTCATCTCATGAGGTAATAATTTACTCAATTCAATTAGCTCCACCGGATGATCAAGATATGGTTTCATATTTTCATCCTCAGATCTAATTTCAATACTCATTAATCATCATAGGCTATTGATCTAAAAAGAGGTTCGATATTCATTTTAAAATTTGTAAATAAAAGGCGCTAAATAATAATCAAATTATCTCACAGATAAGGTATAATTCCTGCTTTAACTATCTTCAATTGATTGTACATTCGGTTCATAAATCAAATTTTTTATAGAATTAAAAATATGGACATATATAATAATAGTATCCTCAGTTGATACTATGTCTTGAGGAAATAAAATGTCTACTTCACAATTACCTAAACGAATAAGAAATATCAAATTAGGACTCTTATCACCTGATGAAATCAGACGAATGTCCGTTCAAAGAATACTTACACCGGACACTTTTGATGAAGACGGTACCGCAATTCCCTCTGGATTAATGGATAATTCTTTAGGTACNATAGATCCAAGCCAAAGATGTGCCACCTGTAACAATACTCTTGGGCAATGTCCTGGTCATTTCGGTCATATAGAACTTCAAAGACCAGTTGTACATGTTGGTTTCAATAAGGTAATCTATAAAATATTACAAGTAATTTGTAGAACNTGTTCAAGAATTATGATTGANCCAAATCAAATTATTGAATATGCCGATATGTTAAAAGAAACCAAAAAACTTCAAGGAGCCATAGATTTAACTTTAGTAGATAGTATTTGGAAAGAAGCAAAAAGAAATAGAGATGCTCTAATAAATCCAAAAAACGTTTCTGATGGTGGTTGTTTCCATTGTGATGATTTCCAAAATAAAATAAGATTAGAAAAACCAACCGCATATCATGAAGAATATGAAACAGCAGATGGTCAAAAAGTATCTGACAGACTTACACCTTTAGACATTCAAAATCGTTTAAAATCAATTCCTGCAGACGATGCACTTCTTTTAGGAATTGATGTTGAAAGTGCAAAACCTGAATATATGGTAATTGAGGTTTTAGCAGTNCCACCTGTTGCAGTTAGNCCAAGCATAACATTAGACTCAGGTATTCGTTCAGAAGATGATTTAACTCATAAATTAGTAGATATAATACGTATTAATCAAAGATTACAGGACAATCGTGAAAGTGGTGCTCCACAATTAATTGTTGAAGATTTATGGGAACTATTACAATATCATATTACAACTTTTTATGACAATGAAACNTCAGGTATCCCTCCAGCTAGACATAGATCAGGAAGAGCTCTTAGAACATTATCACAACGATTAAAAGGAAAAGAAGGAAGGTTTAGATCAAACTTATCCGGTAAAAGAGTTGATTTTTCAGCAAGAACTGTTATTTCACCAGATCCATTACTCTCAATAAATGAAGTTGGAGTTCCCAAAGAAATTGCAGAAATCCTCACAGTTCCAGAAAGAGTTACAGAATGGAATATAGAAGAAATGAAAGAATTAGTAATGAAAGGGCCAAAAGGNAATCCAGGAGTTAATTATATTATTCGAGATGATGGAAGANGAGTNGATCTACGTTTCGTTAGAGATCCATCTGTAATTTCAGACTCATTAAGACCAGGGTTTACAATTGAACGTCATTTAAGAGATGGAGATGTAGTCTTATTCAATCGACAACCATCATTACATAAAATGTCAATAATGGCTCATGAAGTTCGAGTTATGCCAGGAAAAACATTCAGGCTCAACCTTTGTGTATGTAGNCCATATAATGCAGATTTTGATGGTGACGAAATGAACCTTCATGTTCCACAATCAGAGGAATCAAGAGCAGAAGCAAGAATTTTGATGCTAGTTCAAGAACAAATATCTACTCCAAGATATGGTGGACCTATAATTGGTGCGATTCAAGATTTTATCACTGGTGCATATTTACTTACCCAAAAATCAACTATTGTCAATAAACAAACTGCNACAGAGTTAGTCACTGCTGCAGGAGTTGATAACTTACCACCATCCGATACTACCTCCATAGATGGAGAACCTATGTGGTCTGGGAAAAGCCTCTTTTCAACTTTATTCCCTAAAGATCTAAATTATGTCATGAGAAATCGATTATGCATAACTCCAGACATTTGTACTCTTAATACTTGTACACATGAAGGTTTTATTCAAATTAAGGAGGGTCAACTATTAAAAGGAGTGATCGATAAAACTGCCTTTGGAGCAGAAGTTGCTAACAGTGTCCTTCATAGAATATTAAAGGAATTTGGTGCAGAAGCAACAAGAAAATTCTTAGATGGAGTTACCAAAATGCTATCTGCATTCATAACTCGTTGGGGTTTCTCCATGGGACTAGATGATGTAGATGTTTCGGATACTGGAAGATTAGATATTAAAAAATTATTAGAAGGTAAAAAAGATGAAGTAGACTCATTAATTCAACAATATCATGATGGAACAATGCAGAGATCTCCNGGTCAAACATTAGAAGAAACTTTAGAAATGCATGTTCAAAATGTTCTNTCTATAGCACGTAATGANGCTGCTAATATTGCNGCAGAATATATAGGATTAGAAAATGAGGCTGTTATAATGGCAAAAACTGGTGCTCGAGGTAATATGATGAATTTAGGTCAAATGTCTGCCAATGTAGGACAACAATCAGTTAGAGGTGATAGAATAAAACGTGGTTATCAAGATAGAACCTTACCTCATTTCAAAAGAGGTGATTTATCATCACCTGCTAAAGGATTTGTTGATGCNTCTTTTAGATCGGGTTTAACTCCCACAGAATATTTCTTTCATGCTTGTGGAGGANGAGAAGGTTTAGTTGATACTGCCGTAAGAACATCATCATCAGGATATATGCAAAGAAGATTAGTAAATGCTATGCAAGACTTATCTGCACAATATGATAAAACTGTCAGAAATGCAGCAGGAGAAATAATTCAATTCACATATGGGGATGATAATATTGATCCCGCAAAATCAGACGCAGGAAATGCAGTTAATTTGGATGTAATAATGAATAGAATTCTAGAAGCTGAAGATGAAGTCAAAGAATAATTTTGAGATTAATAATTTTCATAACTACACAAAAATATATCTCCATCATTAAAATATAATAAACTCACACCTCTATCAATTTTTATATCATTTAAATAAAATATCCAATAATGGTTTGAGATATTCAAATTTTCCCACACATTGTTTATCGCTTGAATATATGGTATACCAAATTGATTTGTATAATTCAATATTGAAACCCCCTCTAAAATATTTAATGCAGAATAATTATTGTATACAATGAGTTCAAAAGTATCATTCACTCTCANATCAGAATATGAAATTGAAATCGATAAAGATATTTCTTGTATGTNTTCTGTTTCCCTTTCATTAACATTTTCATAATAGCTGACTCCGGTAAAAATNAGNAGAAATATTAACAGTAACGANCTTATCATATAAATTGAAAATCTAAATTTACCAATTCCAAAAAGTATATTTTTATAATTTTCTTCAGAATCATTATTCACCCCCTCAAAATATTCTTCATTAATCAAACATAATTCTCCATAATTATCTATAATTAAAGGAACTATTACCTTGAATACNTTTGGCATNAATGAAAATATTACAAAATTAAAAGTAAAATGAGATATCGTAAAAACTAAACCTATAATTAAAAATGATANAAATGCAGTTATAAAACTTAAACTATCATTNATAAAAATTAANACATTTGATATGCTAACAATTAAGTCAAAAATTANAGCCGATATCACTCCAAAAAAAGCGAATTCTCCTGGATGTTTAATTTTTAATCTTCTCCCTAATACTCCTAATAACATTATAATTATCCATGCAATAATTTTAAACGGGAATATTATTCCAGAAAAACCAAAAATCATACTTGCTACTATTTCCCAAGTCAATGTCATAATAATTGTCCCATATATTGCCATTTTAATTGGGAAAAGAAATCCAAATAAAAATGCAGTAAAAGAGATGGTCTCAAAATTAGGCACAAATATTAGTACTAAACTACTTGCTACAGCAGTGGCCGAAAATTGAATCTGTAATGATAATTTACTAATTTTTTCAATTTTGTCCACATTTTACGATTATTATTACAACTTAAAGGGTTTTTCTAATATTTAATGTTCTTATCCAAATTCCTCTAATATAACATATTAATTAAAATGACATCCATCTCATTTCATCATTTAATTCGTTTAAATTATAAATCATATCTTAACTTTTTTTAACTTAAAAGTTATAGACTAATTATAACTTTCAACTTTCTAANAAATGTTGAAAAAATTAAGGTTTTATCATGGCATCTAAATATTTATCCGCTAAACAAGTGAGAGACAAAATAACTACTATTATTGAAGAAAATACCTCCAATATCCCTATTTTAATTTATGATCAATTAGAGGATAAAATTTTTACTAGAGCAAACAAAATAGCAAGTAAATTAAATGTAGACCCAAAAGGTAAAACATACATCACTGAGCCACAATTTGATCTCATCGCATCTGAAATCATAAGAAGTTATGAATTTGCTCAAATAGATCCCGGTGCAGCAGTAGGTATGGTCGCAGCTCAATCAATCGGTGAGCCAGGCACACAAATGACATTAAGAACATTCCATTTTGCAGGAGTAAGAGAAATGAATGTAACTCTTGGTCTGCCCAGATTAATTGAAATTGTTGATGCTAGAAGAAACCCTTCAACTCCAACAATGAATGTAGCATTAACTCCAGAATATGCATATGATCCAGAAAAAGCAAAAGAAGTTGCAAGAAACATTGAACTTACTACAATCGCAAATATNGCAAAAAGTGTGGAAATAGATCAAATTGAAGAAAGAGTAACAATAAAGCTTGATACAAATTTACTAAAAGACAAAGATATTACACCCGAAGAAGTCAGAGACAAAGCATCTTATAGAAGATCAACAGTCAAAGTAGATCAATCTGGAAATGAAATTCATGTAAAACCTGATAAAGAGGAACCAGAGTTAAGTGACTTACAAAAACTAGCCGAGAAAATTAGAGATATCCCTATCAAAGGCTTAAAAGGAGTAAAAAGAGTACTTATTAAAAAGAATAGAATAGATGCTCTTGGCAGAGATGAATATGAAGTAGTATCTGAAGGATCAAATTTCATGTCCTTATTAAGAATTCCAGGAGTAGATCCTCAAAGAACTTACACAAATCACATTCATGAAATTGCAGACACTTTNGGAATTGAGGCTGCTAGAAACGCAATATTGAAAGAAGCTCATGATGTAATGGAAAAACAAGGTTTAGAAGTTGATCCAAGGCATATTATGTTAGTTGCAGATTTAATGACATTCACAGGTGATATTCGTCAAATTGGTAGACATGGTATCTCCGGAGAAAGCTCATCTGTTTTAGTCAGAGCTGCTTTTGAAGTCACTGTAAAACATCTACTCGATGCAGCAATNAGAGGCGAGCAAGATAATTTAGTAGGAGTTGTAGAAAGAGTTATGGTCGGACAAGAAGTCATGTTAGGAACTGGTATGATTGATCTTACAATTAATCCTAACTATCAAAAATTCTCTTCAAATTAATTAGAAAATTATACATCAATTGAACATGAACTAAATATTAAAAAGGCCCTATTGTTAGCTTATATTAGAGACAAATGGGAAGAAGAAAAAGTCCAAATGGAATTAATGCCGCAAGAACCCTAAAAGATAAACGTAGACGATTTAGATGGAAAGATATCGACTACAAACGAAGAGCATTAGGATTAAATGTAAAAGCAGATCCATTAGAAGGAGCACCTCAAGCAAAAGGTATAGTATTAGACAAATATGGTGTTGGTTCTAAACAACCAAATTCTGCTCTAAGAAAATGTGTTNGAGTTCAACTCGTAAAAAATGGGAAGCAAATAGGAGCTTTTGTTCCAAATGATGGTGGTCTTCTCTATATAGANATTCATGATGAAGTTATCCTCGAAGGTATCGGAGGTGCCAAAGGAGGTGCCAAAGGAGATATCCCAGGTATTAAATGGCGAGTAATGAAAGTCAATGGNGCATCATTAGAACAATTAGTNACAGGTAAAAAAGAAAAACCTACTCGATAATTTTTTTAAAAATACAAATCAAATTTAATTTAACTATTTTTTAAAAAAACGGATTATTTTTTTCATATTGAGATAATTGATCGTTATAATCGCCATTATCTATTTTTTTCTGTACTTCTCTTACATCTAAACCATCACATGTAATTCCCATAGATACCATAGTTCCAAGCACCTCTTTACATGCGGCCCCCAATGATGCAGCTAATAAATCTGATTTTTTGGCATCAGCTACTCTCATGATTTGATCAAACTCTGCATTGCCTACAACTTCCGTTCCAGCCAACCCAGATCCTTTAGCTAATCCAATTTCATTCAATACTAATGCAGATGTTGGAGGTANCCCCACACTAATTTCATATGTTCTTTTNTCTACATTAACAATTATATCTACNGGTACTTTCATACCTTTGAACGAAGAAGTAGCCGAGTTAATATCTGCCACCACTTTACCTAAATTTAATCCTAATGGACCCAAGGCTGGTGCCATAGATCCACCTGGTTTTGCTTCTCCTGCATCTACTAAAAGTGATACTGTTTCAAATTGTTCACTCATTTTATTATACCTATATCATTACAAATATGCTTGATTTTTAAATTATCGTTGTAAAACAATCTACATTTATTCAACAAATTTAATTTGCCTCCTCTCTTAATTTTTAAATTAAAATAATGATATTGATTAATGGAAATTATTATTGTCAGACATGCCAAATCGGCCCATGATTATACAAGGTGGCCAACAGACTCAGTTAGACCCCTATCAGATATAGGTATAAGACGACAAAATAAATGTAGCAAAGGAATGTATTCTAAAAATATTTCATTTAACGCCATTTGGGTCTCTCCATTTACAAGAGCATTACAAACTTTAGAAATAATACAGAATAATTACCATACTGATATCACCCCTATTATCAAGAATTCTTTGGAAGTTTGGGGGGAACCCTCAGATGTTCGCCAAGAAATTCAAGATTGGTACTTAATATCACCAACAGATAAATTGCTAATAGTTGGTCATAATCCAAACTTATCAGATTTAGTATATCTATTGACAAAACAAAATTTGTATTTGAAAACAAGTGAAGTCGTTCAAATTACATACAATGGAGAATATTTTCTATTCAAAAATCATTTAACAAGATCACAATTATATTTAGATTAATANCAAATTNNTAGCNATATAATTTAATCTTTATACTAATANTATCAAGATANATNNGANATGGATCTTAATCTTGCGATTGATATTTTAGAAAATACTAAATTCACACCTGAGATTCGTATTCAATCTGCCTTCCATTTACTATCAAATCCTAGTGAAAAGTCAATTTCAGCATTAAAATTTGGATTATTTAATGATCCAAATGCAATTGTGCGACATGAATGTGCATATTCATTAGGAGAAATAAATAATCCTCAATGTTCAAGCATACTCATAACTGCTATAGAAAATGATGAAAATCCATTTGTAATCCATGAAGCTGCTTTAGCTTTGGGTAATTTAGGTATCCCTAAATCTAGATCAACACTCGAAAAATTATTGTTATCTAATAACCCTGATATTGTCGATACTGCACAAATATCATTAGATAGATTAGATATGAAAATATCTAAAATTTCAAAAAAATTCTCAAAAAATACTGTATTAGATTTAATGACTAAACCTGAAAATAGAATACAAGCTGCATTTCAATTATTAGAATCAAATCAACCTGAAGATGTCCATCTTCTAATCAAAGCACTTCACCATGAAACTAATCCTATAGTAAAACACGAAATAATATTTTGTTTAGGAGAAACAGCTAGTCAATCAGTGATCGATCATTTGGTAGATCAACTTGATAAAGATCAAAACCCATTTGTTGTACATGAAACTTTACTTGCCTTAGCTACACTTGGAGATGTAAAAGCAATACCAATAATCAAAAAATTTATTTCAAATCTCAATGAAGATATTGCAGATAGTGCAAAAATAGCTCTCGAACGTATAAATAATTAATTTGATAACTTAATATCTGCCTAATGTCTCCCTTGCTATGACAACCCTAAGAATTTCTGAAGTACCTTCATAAATAGCGGTTATTTTAGCATCTCTCCAATATCTTTCCACAGGAAAATCTTTACTATATCCTGCACCTCCATGAATTTGCAAACTTCTATCTGCTGCCCTCACCGCAGCCTCTGAAGAATATAGTTTCGCCATCGCAGCTTCTTTTACAAATCTTTCTCCTCTATCCTTCATAGATGCAGCTTTTAATGTCAATGCTTTAGCCGCTTCAATCTCCATAACTGAATCCGCCATCATGAATTGCAAACCTTGAAATTTGGCAATAGGTCCACCAAAAGCATGTCTTTCAACCATATATTTTTTTGCAGACTCAATAGCCGCTTGACCTATACCAATTGCTTGAGATGCTATTCCTATTCTTCCACCATTTAATGTATTCATTGCTATTTTGAAGCCCTCACCCAAATCACCTAATAACCTATTTTCAGGTATCAAACATTCATCAAAAGATAAGGGTGTAGTTGATGATGCTTTAATTCCTAATTTTTTCTCTTCAGCTCCAATTTTTAACCCTTTATCATCCTTATTCATTATAAATGCAGATATGCCCTTATGACCTTTTTGGGAATCAGTCTTCGCAAATACTATGAAATTATCAGCCACTCCACCGTTTGTGATCCACATTTTTGATCCATTGATTACATAACCATCTTTATTTTTTAAGGCTGTTGTACGCATAGATGCTGGATCTGAACCTGCATCAGACTCAGACAAGGCAAATGCACCAATTTTCTTACTTACAATTGGTCTCAAAAACTCTTCTTTTTGTTCTGCAGTCCCATATTTTTGTACAGGATAAGCATACAATGAATTATTCACACTCATAGTCACACCAGTAGAAGCGCAGGCTTTTGAAATTTCCTCCATAGCTAGCGCATAACAAATCGTATCCAAACCTGTGCCATCATATTCCTCCTCTACCATCATTCCCATAAATCCTAATTCTTGTAATTGCTTTACACTCTCCCAAGGAAATTTCTCTTCTTGATCATATTTTGAAGCTAGTGGTTTAATATTTTCTTCCGCAATTTCTCTTGCCAAATCCATAATCATCAATTGGTCTTCACTAAATTTAATCATTATATTTTATTAAATCTCTTAAATTTTTATAATTCTATTGAATGCAATAAATAAAATTGAATAAAATATTTTTATGATTAATTAATCTCCTCGAACTTTTTGATATTTGGTTTGTAATTCACATAATGTCCTATTTTATCTATTATTTCTATCAATTTTTTTAACCTTTGCTCATACTCCTGAGTCTCTAATATTTGTTGTTTTAATTCGCTATTCAAATTAAACGAAAAAGCAATCCCATTAATTAAATCTTCAAATTCATAATCTTCTAAATTATTAATAACTAAGTTAGTTCTTTTTTTCATATTGTCTATGGACTCTAACAATTCATAATATTTAGGAGTTTTATCCTCATAGGGATTTTTCCAATATTCCTCTCTAATAAGTTTAATTTCACAATTTAAGTATTCCTTAAGTTGATTTTTAATAGGTTTTACCTCTGCAGTAAACTTTCCTTGTATCAAGATATTTGATCTTCCATCATCTAGAAATTTGACACTAATTAGTTGTCCAACTGTACAAATTTTTTCATAACTATATCCTCCATCATTCTTTACCTTCATACAAGTTATTGCGATTAATCTGTCCTCAGGATCTTTATCTATTAAGTCATCAATCATATCTCTATATTTATTCTCAAAAATATGTAATGGAAGTATCATTCCTGGGAATAATATTACATTAGGTAAAGGAAAAATTGGAATTTCATCATTTACCCTCATAATATTTCCATAGCTATCACCCAATTTATTATTTTACAAAGCAGTTCAACTTATTTTATACTTTCTTTTTTTTATTTCGCAAAACCTTCATATCTAAATATTTTCAATAAGATATGTGGTAGATCTACCTTGGAATATTAACATTATTGATTGGTTACTCCAAAATAGGACTGATATTTTAACAAATATTTTTTTATTTTTTACATTTTTAGGCGACTCTTTAGGTTATATAATTGTCGTTATAACTATTTACTGGCTTTATGACAAAAAGGTCGCAATAAAAGTAACTTTTGCATTAATTCTATCATTAATTTTCAATCAAATTTTGAAAAATATAATTCAAAACCCCAGACCATACGTTAATGAAAATACATATGATGAAAACTGGGCTATCTCCGAAAATGATATTGAAGAAACCGCTCATTCATTTTCGACTCCATCAGGTCATGCTCAAGGTAGTATGACTTTTTGGCATTATTTTCATAAACAAATTAACTCTAAAATAACTAGAATTTTCACTCCAATTATCATTTTTTTAATTGGTTTTTCCCGACCATATTTAGGAGTACATTATTTAGAAGATATCATTTTAGGATGGATAATCGGTTATATTATTGTAATAATTATTGGCAAATATGAAATTACCATAGCTAGTAAATGGGATAATGCTAACGTTCTATATGTCAGAGTCCTTTCTATCATTGTTCCCATTCTCTTCATTTTGACTCTTGGTTTTACCTCTGGATTTGAAACAAAAAATTCTACAATAGTCACACTTGCAGGAGTTTTTTCAGGACTAGTTATCAGTATAACATTAGAACAAAAATTAGTAAATTTTAACCCAGCACTAAGCTCAATTTCTCTAACAAAACGAATTTTGAATTATATAATGAGATTAGCATTAGGATTTGCAGTTCTTTCAATTCCTTTATTTGGATTAGATACTTTATTCTCCTCTTTAGTTGATGATAATTCAATCTTAGGTTTTCTATTTAGATGGTTACGCTACTCAATTGTTACCTTTTTTGGAATAATTGTTGTACCTATTTTATTTATCAAATTGGGGCTCTCAGATCAATCAAAATAAAATAAATGGGTTGAATATATTAGATAAATTTATCTCTATGATATCCTTTTACTAATAAAATTCGATTTATGATTTTAGAAGCATAATATTAATAAAATGTATTACGATTATCAATT